>DASTDN010000071.1:0-4502 GCA_035710365.1 Streptomyces sp.
GTGAGCGGCACCTTCCAGCTCCGCATCACCACCGCGGGCGGCGCGACCCTCACCGTCGAGCTGACCGTCACCGCCCCCGAGCCGGCGGAACCCACCCCGTCCACCAGCCCCTCCGCGACGCCGACCCCGTAACCCGCACACCCGGCACCCGACCCGACCGCAGGGCGCCCCTCCTCCGACGAGGACGAGGGGCGCCCTGCACTCGCGTGTGCACGCGAACCTCCGCGCACGCGCACAACGCCGCCTGCCGCCGACTGGCCGGCGAGGCCGCCGACCCGACCTCCACGGACGCGACGCACGTCCCTTCCCTGTCGGGCTCCTGTCCCCCGACTGCCCGAACCTCCACGCACGCGCACGTACGCCGGTCCCGCGCGGCGCGGATGCGCCAAGAACGGCCGTATGGTGCACTGCCGTCACTGCCGTCACTGCCGTCACCGCCGCAGCCGGGCATTGGTGTGCCGCGTCGGCTCGGCCGCCGCCGGATCCTCGGGCCACGGATGCTTCGGGTACCGCCCCCGCAGCTCCGCCCGGACACCCTTGTAGCCGTCCCGCCAGAAGGAGGCGAGATCGGCGGTGACCGCGGCGGGCCGGCCGGCGGGGGACAGCAGATGCACCAGCACCGGCACCCCGGCGACCCGGGGCGAGTCCTGAAGCCCGAACATCTCCTGCAGCTTCACTGCCAGCACCGGCTGCTCCGGACGGGAGTAGTCGATCCGCACCCGGGACCCGCTCGGTACCGTGATCCGCTCCGGAGCGAGCTCGTCGAGCCGCCCGGCCTCCCCGGACGCCCAGGGCAGCAGCCGCGCCAGTGCCGCGCCGGCATCGATCCGCGCCAGATCCGCCCGCCGCCGCGCCCGGCCCAGTTCCGGCTCCAGCCATTCGTCCACGCGCGCGTGCAGCGCCTCGTCGCCGACGTCCGGCCAGGGCTCGCCGAGCCGCAGCCGCAGGAAGGCGAGCCGCTGCCGCAGCACTCCGGCCTCCGCCGACCACCGCAGCAGCCCCAGCCCCTCTCTCCGCAACCCGTCCAGCAGCGCCTCGCGCACCTGCCCCGCGGCGGCCTCCCCCAGCGGACGCACCGCCAGCGTGACCGCCCCCAGTCGCTCCACGCGCCGGGCGACGACATCCCCGTCGTCCCAGCGCACCTCGTCGTCCACCCGCAGCAGCGCACCGGCCGCGAGCCGGGCCGCTTCCTCGTCGACCGGCGCCGCGAGCTGCACCCGCGCGTGCCCCCTGCCCACGGGACGGTCGGCCACCGCCACGGCGATCCACGGCGCACCCCGCAGCACGGAACCCGCCGAAAGCTCCGCCCGGGTCCCCGAGGCCATCAGGTACGACCCGCCGTCAATCGCGGCGACCCGCTCGGGAAAGGCCAGAGCGGCCACCAGCCCCACGGCACACTCCTCCCGCACTTCGCCCGCATCGGCAGTCGGCCCCGGCACCTCGCCCACGACGCCGCGCAACTCCTGCACTCCGCCCGCATCGGCAGTCGGCCCCGGCACCTCGCCCACGACGCCCCGCAACCGCCGCACCTCCGCACGCCATCGCGCCGCGTACCCGTCGCCCCCACGTCGCGCGGCCCGCAACGCGCCGACGAGGTCGTCCCCGTACTCCCGGGGCGCCTCCTCGCTGAGCAGCGCCACCACCTCGGCGGCCCGCCCGGCCCCGATCGTCGCCGCGGCGTCCACCAGCGCCCGCCCCAGCCGCGGATGCAGCCCCAGCCGGGCGAGCCGCACACCCCGTCCGGTGGCCCGCCCCGAGGCGTCCACGGCCCCCACCGCCGCCAGCACCTGCCGCGCCGCCGCCATGGCCCCGCCCGGCGGCGCGTCCAGCAGCGCCAGCCCGGACGCGTCCGGGTCACCCCAGCACGCCGCCTGCAACGCGAACGCCGTCAGATCGGCCACCTTGATCTCCGGCGCGGGGAAACGCGGCAGACGCCCGTCCTCCGCCTCCGCCCAGCACCGGTACACCACGCCCGGCGCCTCACGCCCGGCACGACCCGCCCGCTGCAGCGCCGCCGCCCGGGACGCCCGCACCGTCGTCAGCGCGCTGAGCCCGCGCGCGTGATCCACGCGCGGCTCCCGCGCCAGCCCCGAGTCCACGACGACCCGCACACCCGGAACCGTCAACGACGACTCCGCCACCGACGTCGCCAGCACCACCCGCCGCCGCACCCCTGGAGCCAGCACCGCGTCCTGCACGGCCGTCGGCGCCCGCCCGTGCACCTGAAGCACGTCCGTGCCGCCCACATCCCCGAGCTGCCCCGCGACCCGGGCGATCTCACCCACGCCCGGCAGGAAGCACAGCACGTCCCCCTCCCGCTCGGCGAGCGCCCGCCGCACCACCGACGCCACGTGCGTAAGCAGCGCGGGATCGACCCGCATGCCGTGCGGCGGCCGCACCGGACGGACCGGCGGCGCCCACACCACCTCGACGCCGTACGACGTCCCGGTCGCCTCGACCACCGGCGCCCCGCCCAGCAGCCGCGCCCAGCCCTCCGCGTCGGTCGTCGCCGACGCGGCCACCAGACGCAGGTCCGGCCGCAGCGTCTCCCGCACGTCCCACAGGAACGCCGCCGCCGTGTCCGCGTCCAGATGCCGCTCGTGGCACTCGTCGAGCACCACCACGTCCGCACCGGACAGCTCCTGGTCCCGCTGCAGCCGCTGCAGCAGCACACCGGTCGTCACCACCTCCACGCGCGTGTGCCGCCCCACGACGCGCTCCCCGCGCACCGTGTAGCCGACGCTCCCGCCGGGCCGCTCGCCCAGCAGCCAGGCCATGCGCCGGGCCGCCGCCCGCGCCGCGATCCGCCGCGGCTCCGCCACGACCACCCGCCGCGCGGGCCCCTCCCCGAGCAGCCCGGCGAGCGTCGGCGGCACCAGCGTCGTCTTCCCGGTCCCGGGCGGCGCCACCAGCACGGCGGTGCCGTGACCGGCGAGGGCGTCCTCCAGCGCGGGCAGAGCGGTACGGACGGGCAGCCCGTCCAGAGCGTCGTAACGGATCACGTCACCAGTGTCGTACGGCCGCGCGACACTCCCGGCGTGCCTGTGGACAACTGCGTGCCTGTGGACAACTCCGGTTCAGTCCCGCTCGCACCTTCAGTCCCGCTCGCACCTTCAGTCCAGCTCGCGCCTTCAGTCCCGCTCGCACACGAAGATCGCCGTACCCGGGATCAGCCCGCCGCGCAGCGGGGACCAGCCGCCCCACTCCGCGGTGTTCCAGGCCGGCCACTCCGGCTCCACCAGGTCCACCAGCCGGAAGCCCGCTCCCACGACGTCCCGGACGCGGTCCCCGAGGGTCCGGTGGTGTTCCACGTACACCGCCCGGCCCCGTTCGTCCTGCTCGACGTAGGGCGTGCGGTCGAAGTAGGAACCCGAGACGCCGAGCCCCTCCGGACCAGGCTCGTCAGGGAACGCCCAGCGGACCGGATGGGTCACGGAGAACACGAACCGGCCCCCCGGCCGCAGCACCCGGCGCACCTCCTTCAGCACCAGCACCGGCTCCGCGACGAAGGGCAGCGCGCCGTACGCCGAGCACGCCAGGTCGAACGAGCCGTCCGGGAAGGGCAGCGCCCCCGCGTCGGCGCACACCAGCGGGAACGCCCCGCCGATCCGCAGCGCGTGCTGGAGCTGCCGGTGCGAGATGTCCAGGGCGACCGGCCGGGCACCCTGCGCGGCCAGCCAGCGCGCGCACTGCGCCGCGCCCGCCCCGATCTCCAGGACGTCCTTCCCGGCCAGTTCCTCCGGCGGACCCAGCAGCTCGGCCTCCACCTCGTCCAGGCCCTCGGGGCCCCAGACGAAGCGGTCGTCGCCGAGGAATGTGCCGTGCTCGGTCTGGTACTCGTCCGCGTTGCGGTCCCACCAGCCGCGGTTCGCCCGGACGCTCTCCGCGACTCCGGCATCGCGACGGGTGGCCTCGGGCTCGGACGTCATGGGCTCTTGGATGATCGGCTCCCTCGTCGTACTCTTCCGTCCACCCCGTCCGGGTGGTCCTCGTGCCTGCACGAAAGGGACGGCCCGGTGCCCTTGTGGCCTCGGGAGACAGGTTTTGTGCCGGGTGTGCGGCGATATGCCCCGGGTGCGCGATTCGCGCATTGACCCTGCCCGGCTGCCCCCGTATGCTACAAGTTGCGCTGCGGGCCTGCGCACCTCAGACGTAGCAGGCTGCGCTCGCATCTGTATGTATGTCCCCTCGGTTGTCGAGGCGCCATCACTGTTCTCCGGTGGGTGCCTCCTTGGCTGTCCGGCTTCTGCAGAGCGAAACGGGCTCCCGGCGTAAGCAGTACCTACGACTTCAATGTCCGTACCGGAGCCCTTTCCCACATGACGAGCAGCACCGAGACCACCGCAACCACCCCGCAGGTAGCGGTCAACGACATCGGTAACGAGGAAGCCTTCCTCGCCGCGATCGACGAGACGATCAAGTACTTCAACGACGGCGACATCGTCGACGGCGTCATCGTGAAGGTCGACCGGGACGAGGTCCTGCTCGACATCGGTTACAAG
>DASTDN010000072.1:0-11497 GCA_035710365.1 Streptomyces sp.
TGATCAGTTCGAGGAGCTGCGTGGTCCAGGCCTGCGGCCAGGCCGCCGGGCGGATCGCCGCCAGCGTCCCCGGCCCGGCCGACGCGGTGCGGGCGGCGAACCACTGCTCCAGCACCCGGGTGCCGTTCACCTCGAAGTCCCAGGCCCCGGAGGGCACCGGCGAGACACGGCCCCCGTCCAGGTGCAGCGTCTCCTCGTCCCGGTCGTAGACCAGGGCCGAGGGCCGGGCCGGGAGCGGGGCACGCACATAGGGGCGCCGGCCGCCCGGCAGCCGGGGACGCTCGCCGTCCCGGCGCATCAGCCACAGCATCCGGCGGCCCAGCTCCACACCGTGCGACCACACCCGCGCGTCACCGCTCAACGGCACCGTGCCGTCCGGGCGGGCCGCCGCCAGCGTCCACGCCAGCACGTCCGGCGGTGCGGGGGAGTGGCCCAGCCGGTGCGCCAGGTGCTCCAGCAGGCCCGGCACCAGGTTGGGTTCGGCGCCGCCCGGCCTGCGGTACAGCGGGCGGAACCGGCCCGGCCGGGCCAGCGGCAGCAGGGACGTCGCCAGCAGGACCGGCCCGGCCGTGCCGGGGCCCGGTGCCGTCTCCACCACGAACACCTGGTGAGGGTCCGCCACCCGCCACAACTCGGGCCGCGCCGCGTCGATCAGCCGGTGGTCGGGGATCAGCCACTGCTCGTCGAAGGGTGCGCACAGCACCCGTACCGGCTCCGGGCAGGGGCCGGAGGCGCGGGCCAGCCGCCCGGTGCCGCCGGTGCCGCCCGGCAGGCCGCCCACCGCCGTGTGCAGGGTGCGCGCACGCGTCGGCTCCAGCAGGGCCGCACGGTCGGCGGGCCCCGCCGCCACCAGTGCTTCCCAGCGGGCCTTCAGGGACGCCGCGTCGGGGGCCGCCGGCCACCCCCGGCCGATGCGCGGCGGTGCGACGGACCACGGCATGAGGTCCGCCAGCGGCGGAGCGTCGTCGTGCGTCACGCCCGGCATGGTACGACGACGCCCCCGTGCCGGGGTCAGGTGGCGTCCAGCGTCACCGAGAAGGAGAAGCGGTCCCCCCGGTAGTGGATCACCGCCACGTCCAGGACCCTTCCGCCCGCGTCGTACGCCACGCCCGTGTAGTGCAGGATCGGGCTCAGCAGCGGCACCTGGAGCAGCCGTGCCGTCTCCGGGTCCGCGAGACGGGCCGTGACGGTGTCCGTGATCCGGCTGATGTCCGCGCCGAGCACGTCCCGCAGCACCTTCGTCATCGGGCGGCGGGCCAGATCGGCCGGGTCGATGCGGTCGGCCAGCGCCGGACGCACGTAGTTGCGGGCGTGGTTGGTCGGCTCGCCGGTCTCCTCGTCGCTGCGCAGCCGGTGATACGTGGCGACCTCGTCGAGATCGGGGAAGTACTCGGCGAGCGGGGCCGGGACCGGGGCCCTGCCGTGCTCCAGCAGCTCCGTCGTCATGCCGGACTGCTGGGCCACGATCGCGTCCACCGAGCCCAGCAGCCGGACCGGGGCGCCCCGGCGGGCGTGCGGCTCGATGAACGTGCCGCGCCGGCGGTGCCGCGTGATGAGCCCCTCCTCCTCCAGCTCCTTCAGCGCCTGCCGCATGGTCAGCACGCTCACGCCGTAGTGCCCGGCCAACTGCTCCTCCGTGGGCAGGCGCAGCGGGTCCTGCGGGGAGCGGCCCAGGATCGAGGCGCGCAGCGACTGCGACACCTGGTACCAGAGCGGCAGCTTGCGGTTGAGGACGATCGAGTCCGGGGCGAAGGAGGTCACGGGCCATCCGTACCGGTCGGTCATGTTCAGTGCAAGGGGCGGAAGTGGCGCCTGAGGCCGCCCCAGACGTCGTCGTACCCCTGCTGGAGGTGGTCGGCGCGGGCGGCCTGCGGGGTCAGCGTCACCGGCCAGCGCGTCTCGAACATGAACGCGAGGCCGTCGTCCACCTTCTGCGGCCTCAGCTCGGCGGCGCTCGCCCGGTCGAAGGTCTCCCGGTCGGGGCCGTGCGCCGACATCATGGTGTGCAGGGAGCCGCCGCCGGGCACGAAGCCCTCCGCCTTCGCGTCGTAGGCGCCCTCGATCAGGCCCATGTACTCGCTCATCACGTTCCGGTGGAAGTACGGCGGGCGGAAGGTGTCCTCGCCGACCAGCCAGCGCGGGGCGAACACCACGAAGTCCACGCCCGCGAGGCCCGGCGTGTCCGACGGCGCCGTCAGCACCGTGAAGACGGACGGGTCCGGGTGGTCGTAGGAGATGGTGCCGATGACGTTGAAGCGGCGCAGGTCGTAGACGTACGGCACGTGGTTGCCGTGCCAGGCGACCACGTCGAGCGGCGAGTGGTCGTAGGTGGCCGACCAGAGGTTGCCGCAGTACTTGTTGACGACCTCCACTGGGCCCTCCACGTCCTCGTACGCGGCGACCGGGGCGCGGAAGTCCCGCGGGTTCGCGAGGCCGTTGGCGCCGATCGGGCCGAGGTCGGGCAGGCGGAAGGGGGCGCCGTAGTTCTCGCAGACGTAGCCGCGGGCGGTGGCGTCGAGGAGTTCCACGCGGAAGCGGACGCCGCGCGGGACCAGCGCCACGTGGCCCGGCTCGGCGTGCAGCAGGCCGAACTCGGTGCGCAGCAGCAGCCCGCCGCTCTCCAGCACGATCAGCAGCTCCCCGTCGGCGTCGCCGAAGACGCGCTCCATCGAGGCGTTCGCGTGGTACAGGTGCACGGCCATGCCGGTGCGCTGGGTGACGTCGCCGTTGCCGCCGAGGGTCCACAGGCCGGCCAGGAAGTCCGTCCGGGCGGGCGGCTCGGGCAGCGGGTTCCAGCGCAGCCGGTTCGGATCGGGCACCGTCTGCGTGAACGGGGCCGTGCGCAGCGAGCCGTTGCCCGCGCGGGTGAACGCCGGGTGCGCGGCCGACGGCCTGATCCGGTACAGCCACGAGCGCCGGTTCTGCGCCCTGGGCTCGGTGAACGCCGAACCGCTCAGTTGCTCCGCGTACAGCCCGAGCGGGGCCCGCTGCGGGGAGTTGCGGCCCTCGGGCAGCGCGCCCGGTACGGCCTCGGAACTGTGCTCGTTGCCGAAGCCCGAGAGATACGTCAGTCCTTCGGCGGTCTTCCGCCCGTCCCCGCTCATGCCCGCTCCTCGCCGTCCCGTGGCCCTGGCCTGCCCGTACCGGGCTCCGGTCACGCCCGGAACCCGATTCCTATGTGACACCGTAGGATTACGCTTTCTCCCGCGCAAGAGGAACACCCGCCCCCGGCGGAGGCGCCTGCTCCGGGGGAGGCGGCCGCTTCACGTTCTTCCCGTCATGTCCTCATCAGGAACGAGGAGAACCAGACCTGAGGGGGATTCGGCGGCTCCCGTCCGCGTTCTACGCTCCCCGGCATGTCGTGGACGCGTGGCATCCCCGCCGCGCTCGCGGTCTGTGTCACGCTGTCGGCCGGATCCGTGAGCTGTGGCACCAGCGATGCGCGGGAGACGGGGAAAGGGGAGCGGCCGGCAGCCGCCGGCAGACTCCTCGACGAGACCGACGGGCAGGGCCGGCGCTTCCGGGAGGTCGACGGGGAGCACGTGCCCCGCATCGGCATCGAGGTGCAGCCCGAGGACGACGGCGGCTGGGACGTCCGCCTGAGCCTGCGCGGCTTCCGCCTGTCGCCGCCCGGCGCCCGGCAGCGCGCGGCCCCGGGCCGCGGCCTCGCGCTCCTCTACGTCGACGACCGCCTCGTCACCCGGCTGCACACCCCCGAGCACCGGCTGCCCGCCGTCGCGCGCGGCACGCACCGGGTCACCGCCCGGCTCTGCGCCGACGACGGCACCCTGTGGGCGGTCGACGGCCGGCCGGTGGAGAGCACCGCCGCCATCACCGTGTCCGAGCCCGCACCGGCGCCGGCGGCCGGTGTCCGCGAAGAGGGCCCCGGACCTCGGGGGTGAGGTTCACCGGACGCCTGCGAAACGGCATGATGAGTGCGTGCCCCACCCGACAACGCTACGGCGCGCACCCGTTCAACGGCGCAGTGCCGAACGGCTGGCCCGGATCCTCGACGCCTGCGCCGACCTGCTCGACGAGGTCGGCTACGACGCCCTCAGCACCCGCTGCGTCGCGCAACGCGCCGGTGTGCCCATCGGCTCGGTCTACCGGTTCTTCGGCAACAAGCGGGAGATGGTCGGCGCGCTCGCCCAGCGCAACCTGGAGCGCTACACCGACCGCGTCACCGAGCGGCTGCTGCGGTCCGGCGGCCGGGGGTGGCGGGCGGTCGTGGACACCGTCCTGGACGAGTACCTGGACATGAAGCGCACCGCACCCGGCTTCTCCCTGGTCGACTTCGGCAACCAGATCCCGGTCGGCGCGCGCGACGGCGTCCCCAACACCCGGGTCGCCGACCGCCTCACCGAACTCCTCGCCGGCCACGTGGGCCGCGCGCCCGACGACGAACTGCGGCGCACCTTCCTCGTCGCCGTGGAGACCGCCGACACCCTGGTCCACCTCGCCTTCCGGATGACCCCCGGGGGAGACCCGGCGATCATCGCGGAGACACGGGAGATCCTGCGGGCCTACCTGGCCCGGGTGCTGGAGTGAGACGCCCCCTGCCGGGCCACGGCCGGCCCGGCACCCGCCGGCCCCGCGCCGCGTGACCTGCTCCCCGGCGGCCGCCTCCCCGTCCCGCTGCCCGGCGCACGGTTCCCGGCGGCGTGCCCGCCGCCCTCGCACCCGTGGCCGGCGCACACCCTGTCCCACGACCCGAGCGCGGCTGTGACCTGGACTTTTGCCCATATTGCTCATCGGGCGAAGCCTTGTTGACGCCGTCGCGCGGGACCTAACGTCGCTCGCACCGCCGGCCCCGGCGGACTGTTCAAGGGCGAACGTGAGGTGTCCCATCCATGCTGACCGTCCTCGGCTTCGCCATGATCGCGACCTTCCTGGTCCTGATCATGCTGAAGAAGATGTCGCCGATCGCGGCGCTCGTGCTGATCCCCGCGCTGTTCTGCGTGGCCGCCGGCAAGGGCGCCCACCTCGGCGACTACGTCCTCGACGGCGTGGGTGACCTCGCCCCCACCGCGGCCATGCTGATGTTCGCGATCGTCTACTTCGGCGTGATGATCGACGTCGGGCTGTTCGACCCGGTCGTGCGGGTGATCCTCAGGTTCTGCCGGGCCGACCCGATGCGGATCGTCGTCGGCACCGCGCTGCTCGCCGCGATCGTCTCCCTGGACGGCGACGGATCGACCACCTTCATGATCACCGTGTCGGCGATGTACCCGCTGTACAAGCGCCTCGGGATGAGCCTCGTCGTCCTGACGGGCGTGGCCGCGATGGCCAACGGCGTGATGAACACGCTGCCCTGGGGCGGCCCGACCGCCCGCGCCGCCACCGCCCTGAAGCTCGACGCGAGCGACATCTTCGTCCCGATGATCCCGGCCCTCGCCGTCGGCCTGCTCGCCGTCCTCGGCCTGTCCTACGTCCTCGGCCTGCGCGAACGCCGCCGGCTGGGGGTGCCGACGCCGGGCGAGGCACCCGTGCCCGCACGGGAGACGGTGCTCGCGGGCGGCGGCGGGTCCGCGGCCGGGGGCGACGGCTCCTGCGGCGGGGCCGGGGCCGGGGCCGGGAGCGGGACTGAGGTCGGGAGCGGACTGCACGGGCTCGACGCCGACCGGCCCACCCTGCGGCCCCGGCTGTACTGGTTCAACGCGCTGCTCACGGCCGTCCTGCTCACCGCCATGATCATGGAACTGCTGCCGATCCCGGTGCTGTTCCTGCTCGGCGCCGCGCTCGCGCTCTCCGTCAACTTCCCGGGCGTCGCCGACCAGAAGGCCCGGCTCGCCGCCCACGCCGACAACGTCCTCAACGTCTCCGGCATGGTCTTCGCCGCCGCCGTCTTCACCGGAGTCCTGCAAGGCACCGGCATGGTCGACCACATGGCCCGCCGCCTGGTCGACGTCGTCCCCGACGGCATGGGCCCGCACATGGCCCTCGTCACCGGCCTGCTGAGCCTGCCCCTGACCTACTTCATGTCCAACGACGGCTTCTACTTCGGGGTCCTGCCCGTCCTCGCCGAGGCGGGTGCCGCCCACGGGGTGTCCCCGGTGGAGATCGCCCGTGCCTCGATCGTCGGACAGCCCCTGCACATGTCCAGCCCGCTCGTCCCGGCCGTGTACGTCCTGGTCGGCATGGCCGGCGTCGAGTTCGGCGACCACACCCGGTTCGTCGTGAAGTGGGCCGCCCTCACCAGTCTCGTGGTGCTGGCCGCGGGCCTCGTGTTCGGCATCCTCTGAACCGGCGGGAGGACGGGGACGTGCAGTCCGGCATCGAGACACCCGGCGGGAGCCGCGGCTGGCTGCTGCGTCTCGTCATCGCCTTCGGCTTCGCGCAGGCCGCGGTGTCGACGGCCCGGCCCGCCCTCTCCTACCGGGCCCTCGCGCTGGGCGCCGACGAGCGGGCGGTCGGCGTCGTCGCGGGCGCGTACGCCCTGCTGCCGCTGCTCGCCGCCGTACCGCTGGGCCGCCGCACCGACCACGGCCGCGCCGCCCCGCTGCTGCCGGCCGGGGTCGTGCTGATCGCGGGCGGCTGCGCCCTGAGCGGCGTCGCGGAGTCCCTGGCGGCGATGGCGCTGTGGAGCGGCGTGACGGGCCTCGGCCACCTGTGCTTCGTCATCGGCGCCCAGTCGCTCGTCGCCCGCCGGTCCGCGCCCTGGGAACAGGACCGCAACTTCGGCCACTTCACGATCGGCGCCTCCCTCGGCCAGCTCGTCGGCCCGGTCGTGGCGGGCGCGCTCGTCACCGGCCACGACATGGCGGGCAGCAGCGCCCGCGCCCTGCTGGCGGCGGGCGCGGCGGCCGCCGCCGCGTGCACGTCGCTGTGGCGCGTGGAACGCCGTACGGACGAAAGGTCCCGCGCGGACCGCGGGGTTCGCGCGGATTCCGGCTCCCGTACGGCCCCGGGGACCGCCGCGCCGCGCCGGGAACGCGTGCCCGTGCGGGACATCCTGCGGGCGCGCGGTGTGCCCGGGGGCATCCTCGTCAGCCTCGCCGTGCTGTCCGCGACCGACGTCCTCACCGCGTACCTCCCGGTGGTCGGGGAGCGGCGGGGCATCGCGCCGTCGGCCGTCGGCCTGCTGCTGGGTCTGCGCGCGGCGGCCACCATCGCCTGCCGCCTGGTGCTCACCCCGCTGCTGCGGCTGCTCGGCCGGACCGCGCTGCTCACCGTGACGTGTCTGACGGCCGCCGTGCTGTGCGCGGGAATCGCGCTGCCGGTGCCGGTGTGGGCGCTCGGCGTGGTGCTCGCGGTGCTGGGCTTCTGCCTCGGCGTCGGCCAGCCGCTGTCCATGACGACCGTCGTGCGGGCCGCCCCCGAGGAGGCCCGCTCCACGGCCCTCGCCCTGCGGCTGACCGGCAACCGGCTCGGCCAGGTGGCCGCGCCCGCCGCCGCGGGAATGGTGGCCGGAGTGGCGGGGGTGGCGGCGCCGTTCGTGATGCTCGGCGCGCTGCTGCTGCTCGCCTCGGGTGTGGCGCTGCGTTCACCGGACCGGACCGACGGCGCCCTCCGCGGGGCCGGACAGGCCGCGGGCGGTCCGCCTTGAGCCGACGGAGCGACATCTGACGGCCCGTACGGCACCGTTGCCGCGCGTCGGCCCACGACGTGACAGAGAGTCAGACAAAAGTGATTTGTATGAAAATCGCCTGACTCGGAGGAACGTTACATGGCCATCTCGGTCCGTCCCCGGCGTCTCGCCGCATGCGCGGTGCTCGCCGCCGCGGCTTCCACGCTCGTAGTGCCCCCCGCCGCCGTGGCCGCCCCCGGCGACGACGGAGACGTCAAGATCCACAAGGCCGGCACCCGCGCGACCGACCCGGCGGACGAGCCGAAGGTCTGCAAGTTCTCTCTCGCGGCCTTCGACTTCGGCACCGTCCGGACGATCTCCTGGACCATCGCGCCCCAGCCCGCCGTGTCCAAGGCGCCCGCCCCCTCCGGCACGCTGACCCTCAAGGCCGGCGCCGGGGCGAGCGCGCCCGTCTCGCTGCCGGACGGCCAGTACAAGCTGACCTGGACCTTCACGGGCGGCACGGGCGCGGCCAAGCAGAAGGTGTTCACGGTCGACTGCCCCGACGACCCGGGCACCCCGCCCAACGGCGGTCCGCCGGCGGGCGGCGGCGGCCTGGCCCGCGACGACGCCTTCACCCCGGTCGCCGGTGCCGCGGGCGTCGGCCTGGCCGCGGTCGGCGGGGTCGCCTGGCTCCGGTTCCGCCGACGCGCCGATGGCACGGCCTCCTGAGCGCGGCGGCCGGCCCGCCCGCCGGTCGCGTGCCTACCGCCTGGCCCGCACGGTCGTCCTGACCGTCCTGGTGGTGGGCACCGTCCGGTGGGCCCAGGACGACCGGTCCGCGACGGCCACCGCGGCCCCGGGCCCGGCTGCGACCCGCGCCGCCGGGCGGGACCCCGCCCGGACGGCCGCCCCGGCACCGCGCGCGGACAGGAGCCCGTCCCCGCACCGCGCCCGGTCCGGTTCCCCGGCCGCCCCACGCGTCTCGCCGGGCCGCCCCGCCGCCACGCCCCGCACCCCGGCCGTCCCCCGGCGGCTGCCGCCGTCCCACGCCACCCGGCTGCGCGTCCCCTACGTCGACGTCGACGCCCCGGTGATGCGCCTCGGACTCGACGCGGGGCGCCGCATGACGGCACCGCCCGACGACGACCCCAACCTCGTCGGCTGGTACCGGGGCGGCCCCGCGCCCGGCGAGAACGGCACCGCCGTCGCCGTCGGCCACCTCGACACGGACGACGGCCCCGCCGTCTTCGCGGGCCTCACCGAACTCGCACCCGGCCACCGCGTCGAGGTCCGGCGCGCCGACGACCGCACCGCCGTCTACACGGTCGACGCCGTCAAGTCGTACGAGAAGGACGACTTCCCCGACAAGGAGGTGTACGGCAGCCGGGGGCGCCCCGAGCTGCGCCTGATCACCTGCGGGGGCACCTTCGACCGGCGCAGCGGCTACTCCGGCAACGTGGTCGTCTTCGCCCACCTCACCGCGGTCCGCGAGCCGGGGCGGGCCCGCACGGGCGCCTGAACCCCCGCGTCCGCTTCCTTGCCCGCTGAAGCGCTGAAGCGCTGAAGCGGGGGACCGGGGGCCGGAGGCCGGGGAGCGGTGGACCCGGCCTCGCCCGCCGTGCCCCGCCCGCTGGGGCGCCGAGGCGTCCGGAAGCGGAGCCCGTACGCGCGAAGACGGAAGCCCGTACGCGCCAAGCCGGAAAAGCCCGTACACGCCAAGCCGGAAAAGCCCGTACGCGCGAAGTGGTATGTATCGGAATCAGGGAACAAACAGGGCAGGGCGTTGCTTGAGTCACATGAGCGCCCGCGCACGGAGAGGCCCCCGGCTGGTGTCGGGCGTCAGGCCTCCGGCCCCCGGCATCACGCATCGGACACCAGAGAGCAAGAGGTATGACAAGCACGGACATACGGCGCCGGAACAACGTCGCCCCGCCCGCCACCGGCCATTGCCCCCAGCTCAGCACCCCCGGGGTCACGGCCGACGCCCTGCCCGACTTCCTGGACCGCACACACACATGACGTCGCCCGCCATGGACCCCGTCCCCGCCCCGCCCCCGCCGGACAGCGCCGAGGAACTCTACGACGCCGCCCCCTGCGGATTCCTGTCCACCGCCATGGACGGCACCATCACCAAGATCAACCGGACGCTGCTGGACTGGCTCGGCCTGAAGCGCGAGGCGGTGGTGGGCCGGCTGCGCTTCGCCGACCTGCTCACCGTCGGCGGCAAGCTCTACCACGAGACCCACTTCGCGCCCCTGCTGGGCATGCGCGGCGAGATCAGCGGCATCGCGCTGGACATGCCGACGGCGACCGGCGAGCGCCTGTCCGTCCTCGTCTCCGCCGCGGTCAAGCGGGACCGGCACGGCGAGCCCGCCCTGATCCGCGCCACCGTGTTCGACGCCTCCGACCGGCGGGCCTACGAGGAGGAACTCCTGCGCCGCAGGACAGCGGCCGACGATGCCCGCCGCGAGGCCGAGACGGCCCTGTGCGAGGCGGAGGAGGCGCGTACCCGCTCCGAGTCCGACCGGGCCCGGCTGACCGAGGCCCTCGGGGTGCTCCAGCAGGCGCTGCTGCCCGCCGCGCTGCCCACCGTGCCCGGCCTGGACGTCGCCTCGTACTACTACACCGCCTCGCCCGACCAGCTCGGCGGCGACTTCTACGACCTGTTCACCCTCGACGCGCGCCGCTGGGCCTTCTTCCTCGGCGACGTGAGCGGCAAGGGCCCCGGGGCCGCCGCCGTCACCTCCCTGACCCGGTACACGCTGCGGGCCGCGGCCTTCCACGACCCGGATCCCGTCAGCGCCCTGACCACGCTCAACGCCGTCCTGTACGAGCGGTACGGCGGCGGGGCCGACCCCCGCCACTGCACGGCCGTCGTCGGCATCGTCGAACCGGACCCGGAGCGCGGACGCGCCACCGTCCACATCGCCTCCGGGGGCCACCCGCCGGCCCTCCTGGTGCGGGACGGCCACCCGGCCGGCGCCCCGGGGCGCGCCCGCTACCTCCCCACGCCCGGCGGCATGCTGGTCGGCGCCCTGCCCGACGCGACCTTCGCGTCCGCCACCACGGTCCTCGGTCCCGGCGACACGCTGCTGCTCTACACCGACGGCCTGACCGAGGCCCGCATCGACGCCGACCGCGGCCTCTACGGCGAGGCGCGGCTGCGCGACTTCGCGGCCGACCAGGCATCCACCGCGCCGCACGGGCTGGTCAGCGCCGTGGCGGGACTGCTGGACAAGCTCGGTGACGGCGTGGACGACGACACCGCCCTCCTCGCCCTCGGCGCCCCGCCCGCCCCGTCCTAGCGGTACGTCGCGCCGTCGCCCCGCGGCACCTGCGTCTGGCGCCCGTACTGCACGGCCAGCCCGTCCAGCAGCGCCGCGAGGCCCGCCTCGAAGGCCCGGTCGTCGATCTTCTCCTGCTGCTCGGCGAGGAGGTGGGCCTGGCCCAGGTGCGGGTAGTCGGCCGGGTCGTAGGCGCTCGCGTCGTCCACGAAGCCGCCCGCGAAGGAGCCGAGCGCGGAGCCCATGATGAAGTACCGCATCAGCGCGCCGATGGACGTGGCCTGCCCGGGCGGCCAGCCCGCCTCGACCATCGCCCCGTACACCGCGTCCGCGAGCCGCAGCGCGGCCGGGCGGCGGCCGGGGCCGCGGGCCAGCACCGGGACGATGTTCGGGTGGTCGCGCAGGGCGGCCCGGTAGGAGACGGCCCAGTCGTGCAGCGCGGTCCGCCAGTCCCGGCCGTCCTCGAACATCGACAGGTCGACCTGGGCGCTGACCGAGTCGGCGACCGCCTCCAGGATCTCGTCCTTGGTGCGGAAGTGGTTGTAGAGGGAGGGCCCGCTGACCCCCAGTTCCGCCGCGAGCCGGCGGGTGGAGACGGCGGCGAGACCCTCCGCGTCCACGAGCGCACGGGCCGTTTCGACGATGCGGTCGGTGCTGAGCAGGGGCTTGCGCGGTCGGGCCATGGCGCACATAGTAGGGCTGC
>DASTDN010000073.1:0-11796 GCA_035710365.1 Streptomyces sp.
ACGTCGCGCCACCGGCCGTGGTGCCGGCCGACGCGTTCGCGGACCCCGACGACACGGAAGCCGACGCGTTCGTGCAGGGCGAGGCTCGCGGTGTTCTCCGGGAAGATCCCGGCCTGGATCGTCCAGATGCCGGCCGCCTCGGTCGACTCGACCAGCGCGGACAGCAGCCGGGCGGCCACCCCGCGGCCCCGGGCGGCCGGGGCGACGTACACCGAGTGCTCCACGACACCGGCGTACACCGGGCGGCCGGAGACCCGGGAGACCGCGACCCAGCCGAGCACGGCGCCCCCCTCGCCGAGGGCCACGAAGCGGTGCCGGGGCAGCTTCGCCGCGTCGAACGCCCGCCAGGAGGGGGCCGTCGTCTCGAACGTGGCGTCGCCCTCGTCGATGCCCGCCCGGTAGATCGCCACGACCGCGTCGGCGTGCTCGGCGGACATCGGTACGACGGTCACGCGGGGGATTCCACGCGCGCGAGCCAGCGCCGGAACACCGAGACGAACGGCTCCGCACCTCCGCCGCCCGGGCCCCCGTCCCCGCGCCGGCACGCCTCCAGCAGCCGCGCACACGTCTCCCGGGCCTCCTCCACCAGGCTCCCGGGGTAGCCGTAGCTCACGATGTGCTCGGCGAACTCGTCCTCGTCCTTGGCGTAGGCGTCGCCGCCGCGGTACCGCACCACGTCGAGATCGAGGTCCACCATCCGCAGGACACCCCCGTCGGGGTCCCACTCGGGCACGGTGCACACGTCGCAGTACACCTCGGGCCCCGGGGCCGCGCAGAACGTCGCCGTCCACCACGCGCCGCGCGGCACCAGCGTCACGTGGGCGAAGCGGGTCGTCCGGCCGCCCGAGTCCGACGCGACGGGAACCCCACGCGCGGTCCCCAGCCACACACCGTGCTCGTCCTCGCCGAGCCGCACGGCCGTCCACCGTCCGCTCAGCCGGCCGTCGTACTTCCGGACGTCGACCACGACCTCGGCCGGAACGGAAGGGTTCTCTTCGCTCACGGCTCCACGCTAGACCGCGCGCCTCCCCGGCGTCCGTCCGGGGCGGGGGACCCGGCCGCCGGCGGTCACCCCGGCCGGCGTGATTGCCGGTGCGACCGGCGGCGCACGGTGAAGGCGCTGGCCAGCATGCCGAGGGCCCAGGCGATCAGCAGAGCGCCCCACAGCGGCATGGTCACCATCGGGACGAGGAGACGGATCTCGATGCTCTGGCGGTTCTCGAAGATGAAGACCAGCGCGAGCGCGGTGACCAGGACGAACGGCACGAGGCGGCGGACGCCGGGGCGGGAGAGGAACGGCTCGGACCGCCTGCCCGTGCCGCCGTGAGTCCGAGTCATGGGAAACCCTCCTCTTCTCTCACCCTGTCCGGTGTCATCCGGACGTGCCGGACGTGTCGCCGCGCTGCACCACGCACCGGGCCCAGATGATGAAGCCGGAGACAGCGATCATGATCACGGACCACACCGGGTAGTACGGCAGGGAGAGGAAGTTGGCGATGATCACGAGCCCGGCGACGGCGACGCCCAGGACGCGCGCCCACGTCGAGGCCTTGAACAGCCCGAGGCTGACGACCACGGCGAGTGCGCCCAGCGCGAGGTGGACCCAGCCCCAGCCGGTGAGGTCGAACTGGAAGACGTAGTTGGGCGTGGACACGAAGACCTCGTCCTCGGCGATGGCCATGATGCCCCGGAAGACGGCGAGCACCCCGGCGAGGAAGAGCATGACGGCCGCGAATGCGGTCAGCCCGCTCGCCCAGTCCTGCCGCGCGGTGTGCATCGGTCGGGTGTGTGTGGCGGTCATGTCGGACCTCGATTCGTCGTGTGCTGTGCGGTCGTGTGTGGGGTTGTGAGGCGGGGTCGTGCCGGGTCGTGCGCGGGTTCGCCGTTCACGGGGCGGCGTCACCGGCGCGTCAGGACCCGCCCGTGTGTCCCGCCGGGACCCGGCCGGCCAGGACCAGCTCCTTGGCCCTGCGGAACTCCTCGTCCGAGAGGCCTCCCCGGTCCTTGATCTCGGAGAGCCGGGCGAGTTCGTCGACGCTGGAGGGGCCGCCCGCCGCGGTGTTCCTGATGTACGTGTCGAGTTCCTCCTGCCGCGCACGGGCCTGCGCCACCTCCCGGCGGCCCATGTGCCTGCCCCGGGTGGCCACGTAGACGAACACGCCCAGGAAGGGCAGGAACAGGCAGAACACGAGCCAGCCGGCCTTGGCCCAGCCGCTCAGCTCGTCGTCACGGAAGATGTCGGCGACGACGCGGAAGAGCAGGACGAACCACATGACCCACAGGAAGAACAGCAGCAGCGTCCAGAAGGCGCCCAGCAGCGGGTAGTCGTACGCCAGGTAGATCGGTGCACTCATGTCCGTCCTCCGTTCCGGGCGGGGCCCGGCAGATGGTCGTACCGACTTCCAGAGTGGTCACGGACCGGCGGTGCGGCATCACCCGCCACGGGTGATCTGCCGGGGGACGCGGGAGCGGTGAGGTGGCCCCGCGAACGACGAAACGTGATGATCAGTACAAGGCGTTCGGTACAAGGCGCTCGGTGCAAGGCGTTCGGGGCGAGACGCTCGGTGCGAGCCATTCGGTACGGGTCTGCCGGTACGGGGCCCTCGGTACGGAGCGGTCGGTACGGAGCGGTCGGTACGGAGCGGTCGGTACGTGAGCGAGCCGTGCGGGCCCCGTCGTACGGGCGCGCGGTACGGGGCGCGCGGTGGACGACGACCGGTACGAGGCGGGGTGACGCGGGATGAGTGACGCGGGCTCGGGCGGCCCGGGCAGGGCCACGTCCGGGGCGGGCGCCGCCGGCGGCCCGCTCCGCCGTCTCCGCCTCCGGCCGGGTGTCGCCGTCGCCGTCGCCCGGCCGGTGTGCGTCGCCGTCGGCCTCGTCGCCGCCTACTACCTGCTGCCCCTGGACGAGCAGCGCACGCCCGGCGCGTCCGCGGTGCTGGCCGGCGGTCTCCTGGCCGTCCTCCTGGTCTTCGGGTGGGAGGTGCGCGCCATCACGCGCGCCCCCTACCCGCGCTTGCGGGCCGTCGAGGGCCTGGCCGCCACCGTCGTGCTGTTCCTGGTCCTCTTCGCCGGCTGCTACTACATGCTGGGCCGTTCCGCGCCCGGGTCCTTCAGTGAGCCGCTGAGCAGGACGGACGCCCTGTACTTCACGCTGACCACCTTCAGCACCGTCGGCTACGGGGACATCACCGCACGCTCCCAGACCGGGAGGATGCTCGCGATGCTGCAGATGGCGGGCGGGCTGCTGCTCGTCGGCGTCGCCGCGCGCGTGCTGGCGGGCGCGATGGAGACGGGACTGAAACGGCGGAACCGGCGGAACCCGCAGCACCGGGAGCCGCCGCCGGAGCCGCGGACCGGCCCGGACACGGCGGAGCCCGGCCCGGACGTCACCGGGCGGCCCTGAGCGCGCCCTGGGCTTCGCCGGGCGGGGCCCTGCTCCCGATCGTGCCTTGCGCTTCGCTGGGGGGCCTGCTTCCGAGCTTCCGACGGTGCCCCGTGCTTCACCGGGCGGAGGCCCTGCTCCCGGCGGTGCCCTGGGCTTCGCCGGGCGGACGCTCGGCCCCTACCGAGCTCCGCGTTCATCCGGGCAGAGGACCCGGCCCTGAGCGCGCCCCGCGCTTCGCCGGGCGGAGGCCCCGGCCCTCACCGCGCACCGCGCGCTTCACCGAACGGCCTCCCAGCCCCCGACACGCCCCGCCCGGTCATCGCTCACCTGTGACCATCGCTCACCGCGGGCGCCGTCACCGCGGGCGCCGCTCATCGCCGGGCCCCGGCGGGCCGGTGCGCTCACGATTCCTCCGGAAGTTGCCGCATCTCCACCACCCGAAGCCCCAGCGACTGGCAGCGCGCCAGGAGGCCGTACAGGTGGGCCTCGTCGAGGATCCTGCCGAACAGGACGGTCTGGCCGGACATCACCACATGCTCCAGCTCCGGGAACGCCTTGGCCAGCGTCTCCGACAGGTGTCCCTCGACGCGGATCTCGTAGCGCACGGGCGGTACCTCCACCGGGCGGCGGGACACCGTCCGGGCACGCGCGGACGGCCCGGCACGACCGGCCCGCTGCGGACGGCGTTCCCTGGGACGATCGTCCGCCCCGCCGCCCGGGCGGACCTCACCCGGTACAGGTGAGGTCCGCGGGACGGGCGGGCCCGGCGGGCGGGCCCGGAGGCCCGGACGACGCGCCCGGCGACGTCCCGCACCCCGGGCACGCACGCACCGGAGTCCCCGACCCGGCGGGCCGGTGCCCGCCACAGACGCACCGGTACCTGACCCTGCGGGCCGGTGCCGTCACAGCAGGCCGAGCTCGCGTGCCCGGCGCACCGCGTCACCGCGCCGGTTCACCGCCAGTTTCCGGTACGCGCTCTTGAGGTGGGTCTTGACCGTGTTGGCCGACACGTACAGGTCGGCCGCGATCTCCTCGGTGGACATCAGGCGGGCCAGCCGCCGCAGGACGTCGAGCTCCCGTCCGCTCAGCTCCACCGGCACCAGGGGCTCGGGCGCGGGCGCGGGCCCGGGCGGCCGGGGACGCGCCGCCCGCCGAGGGGGAGGGCCGGTCACGAGCCAGCCCGCGGCCAGGTCGCGCAGCGGCGCCGTCGCCAGCAGCGGCTCGATCCAGTCTCCCGCCCGCAGGAAGGGCCGCCGCAGCCGCTCACGCCGGGCGTCGGCGAGCGCCCGCCCGACGAGCCCCCGGGCGGCGTCCGGGTCGCCCGACTCCTGGGCGGCGCGGGCCTCGACGAGCGCCGCCCCCACCCGCACCGCGGGGGCGGCGCGTCCCCGGCCGCCCGCCTGGGCGCGGGCGGTGGCGAGCAGCCCGGCGGCGGCCCGCGGGCGGCCCGCGGCGAACTGCAGCGCCGCGGCCTCGACCGCGCACACCGGCGGGCCGGCGCCGATTGCGTCGAGGGCCCGTGAGGCCTCGTCCGGCCGTCCCCCGGCCAGATGGGCCGCCGCGACGACGAGAGCCGTGTGGCCCTGCGCCCAGGGCGACGCCACCGCGGCGGCGACGGCCGGCTCCGCCGCCTCCGCGGCCGCGGCCGCCCGCCCGCTGTCGAGGAGGAGACGCGACGTGGCGAGGGCCCGCCCCGCGGCCGGCACCGGGTCGGGCACCCGGGCCGGCTGCGGCGCCGCCCGGTCGAGCAGGGCGCGGGCCCGGTCCAGTTCCTGGCGGTCCACCGCCACCGCGGCCAGCACCAGCCGGCCGATGCCCGCCCCGGGCGGCAGGTCCGGACCCGCCCGCTCCTCCTCCGCGACCGCCGCCAGGGCGTCGCGCTCCGCGCGGCCGGGCCAGCCGTCCAGATAGTCGAGCAGCGCCAGGTGTCCCAGGGCCTCCGCCCGGGGCAGGACGGTGGCGTTGCCGCCCGGGGCACCGGCCACCGGGGCCAGGACGGCACGCGCGTCGTCGAAGCGGCCCTCCCACACCCGCGCCGACCCCACATGTGTCCACAGCAGCGCGGTCAGCTCCGGGTGCCTGTCCAGCAGCGGGCCGGGCAGGTCCACCAGCAGTTCCCCGGCCAGGGCGGCGGCCTGCTCGGCCCGGGGCGGACATCCCGTGAGGCGGGCGGCGAGCGCCTCCAGCAGCGCGCAGCTCACCCGGGCGGGCTCCGGGCCGGGCGCGTCGTCGGGCAGTTGTTCCTCCGCCCGCCGCAGCCGGGCCAGGCCGTGCTCGACGTCGTGCCGGGCCAGTGCGCGGGCCGCGCGCACGAGGTCGCTGGCCGGGCTCCGCGCCTCGGGCCCGAGGCGCGCGAAGAGCTGGGCCAGGTGGTGGGCGTGCAGCCCCGTGAAGAGCTGGCCGATGGCGAGGTCGTCGACGAGGGCGTCGGCGGCGAGGTCCCAGTCGCCGCCGGCCGCGCCGTGGGCGAGGGTCTCCGGCAGGAACCCGGAACGGCGCAGCCACCGCGCGGCCCGCAGATGCAGCTCCGGCTCCGCGCCGGGCATGCGCTCGCGCAGATGCACCCGGAGGATCTCCCGGAACAGCGGGTGCAGCCGGTACCAGGAGTGCCCGAGCCGCTCGATGAACGCGTTCTCCCGGTGCAGCCCGGCGAGAAGGGGCCCGGCGTCCGACCGCAGGGTCAGGGCGTCGGCCAGAGCGGGACAGAAGCGGTCCAGGACGCTGACCCGCAGCAGGAGGTCCCGGGCCTCGGGCGTCTTGCCCTTGAGGACCTCGGCCAGCAGGAAGTCCGCGACGGTGCTGTGGCCCGCCTCGAACTCCTTCAGGTAGCGCTCGGGGTCGTCGCTCTCCCGTGCCGCCAGAGCGGACAGCCGCACTCCCGCGGCCCAGCCGCGGGTGCGCTCCACCAGGGCGTGCGCGGCGGGCGCGGGCAGACGCAGCCCGTGCAGTTCCAGCAGGACGCCCGCCTCGGCGGGGGTGAGGGCCAGTTCGGCGCCGCGGATCTCCGTCAGCTCGCCGGCGGCCCGGTGGCGGTGCAGCGGGAGCGGTGGTTCGGTGCGGGAGACGAGGACGAGCCGCAGCCCCCGCCCGGCGTGGTGCAGGACGAACTCCAGCTCCTCCGCGATCCCGGGGTCCGGCAGCCGGTCGTACTCGTCGAGCACGAGGACCACCGGACGGTCACGGGCGTTCAGCTCGGCGGCGAGCGGGGCCAGCGGCGCGCGCCCCGCGCGGGACGGGTCCGCCGGGGCCCCGGCGGTGGCGGCCGCCCGCACCCCGCAGCCCCGCAGCGCTTCGAGGACGTAGGCCCAGAAGACCCCGGGTCTTGCGTCCCCCGCCTCCACGGTCAGCCAGGCCACGGGCTCGCGCAGCCCGTCGGCCCAGTCGGCGGCCAGCAGCGTCTTGCCCGCCCCGGCCGCCCCGTTGACCAGCGTCAGCGGTGTCGTCAGCGCCTGGTCCAGGTGCCGGACGAGCCGCGGCCGCCGCAGGAACGTGGCCGGCCGGGAGGGGAGCGCGAACCGCGTGCGCAGAAACGGGTCGCCCGGCGCATCCGTGTGCGCGAGGGCCGACCCCCGGGCGTCGTCGTCGATCTCGGCCACGGCGTTCACCACCCTGCCCGCCCGTGCCCCGTCCCGGAAGGGGCTCTCCTCCCAGGATCCCAGCACCGGGGCCCGCGCGCGCGGTGGGCCGCGGCCCGTCACCGCACGGCGCCACCGGGCACATGACGAGGGCGGGACCCGAAGGCCCCGCCCGAGCACACCGCGACCGGACCCGGTCTCACGGCCACACCAGGCAGTACGGCTGATGCCCCGCCTCGTGCAGCCGGTGGCTGAAGTCCTGCCACTCGTGCAGCAGCCGGTAGACCGTGAACGCGTCGCGGGGGCCGCCGCGGTCCGGGACCGTGGACCAGATGAAGGCCGCCGCGCCGACCGCTTCCTCACCGACGCCGCGCAGCGGGTCGACGACCGTGGTGGGGAGTTTGACGACCGCGTAGTCGGGGTGGAGGACGACGAGTTCCAGGGGCGGGACGCGGTGGAGGGGGACGCCCTCGATGCCGGTCAGGACCATGGCGGCCATGGTCTCCGGCTTGATCCGGGTGAACATGCCGTTCATGCCGAGCTCGTCGCCGCCGAGTTCCTCGGGACGCATCGAGATCGGGACACGGGCCGCGGTCGCACCGTCGGGCGCGCCGAAGTACTTGTACGTCACCCCCACCCGGCCACCATTCCTGCTCCCCGTCCCCGCGGCCCCCGGCGTCACCGCAGGTCCCGGCGTGCCCGGACGGTCCGTGCTGCGGCCGGCCGGTCCGGGGTCGGCCGGCGTGCCGTGGGCCTCGTGGGACTGACGTGTCTCGGTCGTTTCGTCCGCGTCGCGCCGGTGCCTGCCCCGCCGGGCACGTCGAGGACCCAGGTCGCCCGTCCCCTCGCCCGGCCCGCCACCGCGATGCATATCTCCACCCGACTGCTTTTCTAGGACGCGTGTCCCCCGCCGCGCAACCCGATCATCGTGTCAGTGACCTCCCCCACGGCCGCCCGCCGAAACGTGCGCGCAAACATCGGTCCGCGGGGTGCCGTACCCGTGCGACGGCGGGCCCTGAACACCATGCCGGGACATCACGTCCCGCGTGACATCTCCGTATCGCGCCCCAGTCTCGCAGATCAGGCGGGCCCGGGCCCGGGAGTGGCGAAGGTCCGGGAAGCACGGGGGCCTACTCTGATGAGGTCACCGGCAAGGTGAAGTCCGAAAGCAGTCGGACCGACGTCCGGAAGTAATCGGTACGCGGTTCGGCCGCCGCCGGAGAAGGCCGTAGAAGGTTCGGAGAAGGTCGGAGAAGTCGCAGGTCATGAGCGAATCGGCATATCCATACGAAGCACCGGGCTCGCAGGCTCTGTTCGACCGTGCCGCGGCCGTGACGCCCGGCGGTGTGAACTCCCCGGTGCGGGCCTTCCGCGCCGTCGGCGGCACGCCCCGGTTCATGGTGTCCGGCACCGGTCCGTATCTGACCGACGCCGACGGGCGCGAGTACGTGGACCTGGTGTGCTCCTGGGGGCCGATGATCCTGGGCCACGCGCACCCGGAGGTCCTCGCCGCCGTGCAGGCCGCCGTCGCCCGCGGGACGTCCTTCGGCACGCCCGGCGAGGGCGAGGTCGCGCTCGCCGAGGAGATGACCGCCCGGGTCGGGCCGCTGGAGCAGGTGCGGCTGGTGTCCAGCGGCACCGAGGCCACCATGTCCGCGATCCGCCTCGCGCGCGGCTTCACGCGGCGCAGCAAGGTCGTCAAGTTCGCCGGGTGCTACCACGGGCACGTCGACTCGCTGCTCGCCTCGGCCGGTTCGGGTCTCGCCACCTTCGCCCTGCCGGACACCCCGGGCGTGACCGGCGCCCAGGCCGGCGACACGATCGTCCTGCCGTACAACGACCTGGACGCCGTGCGGGCCGCGTTCGCCGCGCACCCCGGTGAGATCGCGTGCGTGATCACCGAGGCCTCGCCCGGGAACATGGGCGTCGTACCGCCGGTGCCCGGCTTCAACCAGGGGCTCAGGGACCTGTGCGCCGAGCACGGCGCGCTGTACGTGTCCGACGAGGTCATGACCGGGTTCCGGACCAGCCGCGCGGGCTGGTTCGGCGTCGACGGGGTGGTGCCCGACCTGATGACCTTCGGCAAGGTGATGGGCGGCGGCTTCCCCGCCGCGGCGTTCGGCGGCCGCGGCGACGTCATGGCGCACCTCGCGCCCGCCGGGCCCGTCTACCAGGCGGGCACCCTCTCCGGGAACCCGGTCGCCACCGCCGCCGGGCTCGCCCAGTTGCGGCTGCTCGACGACGCCGCCTACGCGACGCTCGACGCCGTGTCGGCGCAGGTGCAGTCGATGGTGTCCGGGGCGCTGGCCAAAGAGGGCGTCGCGCACACCGTGCAGAGCGCGTCCAACATGTTCTCCGTGTTCTTCACCGACCGGCCCGTGCGCACCTACGAGGACGCCAGGACGCAGGAGTCGTTCCGGTTCACCGCGTTCTTCCACGCGATGCTGGCGCGGGGCGTGTATCTGCCGCCGTCGTCCTTCGAGTCCTGGTTCGTCTCCACCGCCCACGACGAGCGGGCCCTGTCACGGATCTCCGACGCCCTTCCGGCGGCGGCCCGCGCGGCAGCGGAGGCGACCGCGTGAGCGAGAACACCGGGAACGGGAGCGAGGAACGGATGACGGACACCGAGCGGACCGTCGTGCACCTGATGCGGCACGGCGAGGTCGCCAACCCGGAGGGCGTGCTGTACGGGCGGCTGCCCGGCTACCACCTCTCCGAGCTGGGCCGGCGGATGGCCGACCGGGTCGCCGACCACCTCTCCTCGCGCGACATCACCTACGTCGTCGCCTCACCGCTGGAGCGGGCGCAGGAGACCGCGACGCCCATCGCCAAGGCGCACGGCCTCGGCCTCGACTCCGACGAGCGGCTCATCGAGGCCGAGAACGCCTTCCAGGGCAAGACCTTCGGCGTCGGCGACGGCGCGCTGCGCAGGCCCGACAACTGGAAGCACCTCCTCAACCCGTTCCGGCCGTCCTGGGGCGAGCCGTACGTCGACCAGGTGGTGCGGATGATGGGCGCGCTGCACTCCGCCAAGGACCGGGCGCGCGGGCACGAGGCCGTGCTCGTCAGCCACCAGCTGCCCATCTGGATCGTGCGGTCCTACGTGGAGAAGCGCAGGCTGTGGCACGACCCGCGGCGGCGGCAGTGCACGCTCGCGTCGCTGACGAGCTTCACCTTCGAGGGCGACCGGATCGTCTCCGTCGGCTACACCGAGCCGGCCCGCGATCTCGTCCCGGCCCACCTCCTCGCGGGCGCGAAGCCCGTGAAGGGGGAGAGCAAGGCCTTCGGGGCGTAGCGGACCCGGCCGGAGGGGCTGGACGTGGCGGGGCGTAGCGGGCCATAGCGGCAGGGAAGCGGCGTAGGGCCGTCCCGGGTGTTCGCGTCCCGTGAAAATCTGTTACGGATTCCGCGTATACGCAGGGGAACGTCTGCGGTCGTCGCGTCCTCTCTAGTGGATGACCACTGAGGACGTGACGATCGGGGACACCACCATGCGCTTTGCCTCCCGCGGGATCTCCCGCAGAGGAATGCTCCACCTGGGCGCGGGCGCGGCTGCGGCAGCTTCTCTCACGGCGTGCGGCGCCCACCAGGCGTCGGGCGGCTCGTCCCACGCCGGTGGTCGCGGCGAGGGCTCCGGTGACGGCGGGCCGGACACGGACCGCCCCGACGCCCGTCCGATCGGCGACGGCTCCACGGCGTACACCGGCAAGCAGCCCCGCCAGCCCGCCGCGCCCGAGCCGCTGGAGCCCGGCCAGGCCCCGCCGCAGTTCGTGGTCTTCTCCTGGGACGGTGCCGGCGAGGTCGGCAACGGCCTCTTCCCGCGCTTCCTGGACCTCGCGCGCGAGCACGACGCGCACATGACGTTCTTCCTGTCCGGCCTGTATCTGCTGCCCGAGTCGAAGAAGCGCCTCTACGACCCGCCGAACAACCTGCGCGGCGCCTCCGACATCGGCTACCTCACCGACGACCACGTCAGGGACACGCTGAAGAACGTCCGCCGCGCCTGGCTCGACGGGCACGAGATCGGCACCCACTTCAACGGCCACTTCTGCGGCGAGGGTGCCGGCTCGGTCGCCCACTGGACGCCCCGGCAGTGGCGCTCCGAGATCGACCAGGCCAAGGGGTTCGTGACCCGGTGGCGGACGAACACGGGCTGGACCGACCTGCCGTCCCTGCCGTTCGACTACGACAAGGAACTCGTCGGCGGCCGGACGCCCTGTCTGCTCGGCCGGGACAACCTGCTGCCCACCGCCCGCGCGCTCGGCTGGCGCTACGACGCCTCCTCGCCCGGCGGCCGTCAGGTCTGGCCCACGAAGAAGCAGGGCATCTGGGACCTGCCGCTCCAGCAGATACCTTTCCCCGGCCGCAGCTTCGAGGTCCTGTCGATGGACTACAACATGCTCGCCAACCAGTCGGTGAACTCCACCAACGCCCCCGCCCACCACTACCCGGGCTGGCGCGAGCAGGCCGCGCAGGCCTACATCCAGGGCTTCAGGCGGGCCTACGAGACCAATCGCGCCCCCTTCTTCGTCGGCAACCACTTCGAGCAGTGGAACGGCGGCATCTACATGGACGCCGTCGAGCAGGCCCTGACGCACATCGCGCGCGAGCGGGACAAGGGCGGGGACATCCGGCTCGTGTCGTTCCGGCAGTTCGCCGACTGGCTCGACGTCCAGCGGCCCGAGGTGCTGGCCCGGCTGCGCACCCTGGGCGTGGGACAGGAGCCCGCGGGCGGCTGGAAGACCTTCCTCGCCGGTCCGGACGGCGGCGCGCCGGACGCGGCCGGGAGCGGCGCGCCGGACGCGGCCGGGAGCGGCGCGCCGGAGGCCTCCT
>DASTDN010000074.1:0-3430 GCA_035710365.1 Streptomyces sp.
TCGTCGCCGTGTTCCTCATGCCGGGCGCCGTCGCGGGCGCCACCCTGCTCGCGCGGGAGCTGATGGGGGAGGAGACCGGGGGCGCCGCCGCGGCGTCCGAGGAGGAGAGCGGCGCGACCCGCTGACGGGGTTTCCGCCGCCGGGGCCCGCCGCCCCGCCCGCCGGCGACGGCCGGGTGCCCTCGGCCCTGCCCGCCGGTGACGGCCGGTGTCCTCGGCCCTGCCCGCCGGTGACGGCCGGTGTCCCCGGCCCTGCCCCCCGGTGACGGCCCGTGCCCTCCGCCCCGGCCGCTGTCGATGCCCGGTCTTCTCCGCTCCGGCCGCGGTGTCCGGGCGGCGGCATGTTCACGGACCGCGGGTCCACGCCCCGGTGAGGGACCGGGGCCTGCCGCCGCGGCCGCTGCCGACGTTCGATCTTCTCCGCTCCGCCCGCAGTGTCCGGGCGGCGGCCTGTTCACGGACCGCGGGACCGCGCCCACGCCCGGCGTCCGGCGCGGGGCACGTCCCCGCCGCGGCGGCCCGGGTCCGGAACCCGGCCCCGGGCCGGGGCCCGTACTCTCAGGGCCGGCGGGCCGTGACCGCGCGGTGGGCGATCTCCGCGAGCCGGGCCTGGCCGCTCACGCTCGGGTGGAACCAGTCCCAGTGGCTCAACTGGCCCGTCCCGAACCGGTAGTCGTGCACCGCCCCGCCGTCGGTGCGGCACCGGTCGTCCTCGGCGCACACCTCGGCCAGCACCGTGTTGTACGCCTCCACCCGCCGCTGCACCGTGTTCCGGCGCCGGGTGGCCGCCGAGTCCAGCGCCTGCGCGTCGCCCAGCATGGACGGGCAGATACCCAGCTTCCACACCTGCCGGCCGAGCACGCTGGTACGGCCCCGCGCCCACAGCCGCTTGAGGTTCGGCACGCTCGCCACGTACACCTGCGCCTTCGGCGAAGCCTCGCGCAGCGTCCGCAGGGCCTTCTCGAAGTCCCGGCGGAACTCCTCGACCGGGGTCATCGCCGTCACCTTCGGCCGGCAGGCGTCGTTCGCGCCGACGAGCACCGTCACCAGCTCCGGACGGTGCCGGGCCGCGCGCCTCATCTGGTCGGGCAGGTCCGCCACCCGGGCGCCGGACACGGCGTGGTTCCAGCTCTGCCGGGCCGCCCCCGCCCTGCCCAGCAGCCGCACGGCGAGGCTGTCGACGCGCGGGCTGTCGCCCGTCGCCCACGACACCTCCTTGCAGTCCGACAGGACCGCGCAGGCGTCGAAGCCCGTGGTGATGGAGTCGCCCACGGCGGCCACCGAGGACGGGCTGCGGTCCCACACCGGCGTCGGACTCGGCGACGGCCTCGCGCGCGTCGCGGACACCGACGGGCCGGGCGAGCCGTCGTCCCAGGCACCGCACCCGCCGACACCCATGACTGTCGCTGCCACGACGACGGCCGCCACCGCCCGCGCTCCGACTCGCATCCCCATGCCCGGCTGGTCCCCTCGGTCGGCGTAGAAAACAGCGGCCGCGGCGCACGCGGCCTGCACTGAGCTTCCCCCATGACCAGGCGCGCGCAATCCCGGGCGCGCCCGGAGCAACGTGCCCGCCCCGCGCACGCGTCCTGCCGGGTGAATGCCGCGAGTTTCGGGGCAGCCGGACGGACGGTACGTCACACTCCCCCCGCCCCCGCGCGGTAGCCTCGGCCCATGGCCGCCGCGCCACTGCCCGCCCCGTGACGACAAGTCCCGCTCAGCCCGGAGGTCCAGGTGACGACACGTGGAGTTCTGTACGTGCACTCCGCGCCGCGCGCTATGTGCCCGCACGTCGAATGGGCCGTCGCCGGGGTGCTCGGTACGCGCGTCAGCCTCGACTGGATCCGGCAGCCCGCCTCGCCCGGCACCTGGCGCTCCGAGTTCTCCTGGCAGGGCCAGGTGGGCACCGCCTCCAAACTGGCGTCCGCGCTGAGGGGCTGGCACCAGCTCCGCTTCGAGGTCACCGCCGAGCCCTGCGCCACCGCCGAGGGCGAGCGCTACAGCTGCACCCCCGACCTCGGCATCTTCCACGCCGTCACGGGCATCCACGGCGACATCCTCATCCCCGAGGACCGTCTGCGCGCCGCCCTCCAGCGCTCCCAGCGCGGCGAGGGCAACCTGGAGGCGGAACTCTCCAGACTCCTCGGCAAACAGTGGGACGACGAGCTGGAACCCTTCCGGTACGCGGGCGAGGGCGCCCCCGTGAGATGGCTCCACCAGGTGGTCTGACACCCACTCGGCAGGAGCGCGCCCCCGAGGGCGCGCGGGGCGGTGGCGCCGCGCGGCCCGGCCCACGAACGGCCCGCACAGGGCGACGAACAGCACACGGCGGCGAACAGCCGCCACGACACCGAAGGGCCCGGCCCCCCGAACGGGGGAACCGGGCCACCACGGCTGTCGGAACAGACCTGAGTCACACGCTCCGGAACGCCAGCACCACGTTGTGCCCGCCGAACCCGAAGGAGTCGTTCAGCGCGGCGATCCGCCCGTCCACGGGCAGCTTCCGGGCCTCACCGCGCACCACGTCCGCGTTGGCCTCGGCCTCCGGGTCGAGGTTCTCCACGTTGATGGTGGGCGGCGCCACCCGGTGGTACAGCGCCAGCACGGACGCGACCGTCTCGACACCGCCCGCGCCACCGAGCAGATGCCCGGTCATCGACTTGGTCGCCGACACGGCCATGTGGTCGGCGTCGTCGCCGAACACCTTCCGCAGCGCCTTCAGTTCGGCGATGTCACCGGCCGGCGTCGACGTGGCGTGCGCGTTGACGTGGACGATCTCCGCCGGGTCCAGATCGGTGCGGTCCAGCAGGCTCTGCAGGGCGTGCGAGATGCCGCGGCCCTCGGGCTCCGGCTGCACGATGTCGTGCGCGTCGGCCGAGATGCCCTGCCCGACCGCCTCCGCGTACACGCGGGCACCGCGCGCGGCGGCGTGCTCGGCCGACTCCAGGACCACCACGCCCGCGCCCTCACCGAGGACGAAGCCGTCGCGGGCGACGTCGTAGGGACGCGAGGCGCCCTGCGGGTCGTCGTTGTTCTTGGACATCGCCATCATGTTGCCGAAGGCGGCGATGGGCAGCGGGTGGATCGCCGCCTCCGTGCCACCGGCCACGACGACGTCGGCCCGGCCGGTGCGGATCATCTCGATGGCGTAGCCGATCGCCTCGGCGCCCGAGGCGCAGGCCGAGACCGGCGTGTGCACGCCCGCGCGGGCGCCCACGGCCAGACCCACGTTCGCCGACGGGCCGTTCGGCATCAGCATGGGCACGGTGTGCGGGGAGACGCGGCGTACCCCCCGCTCCTTGAGTACGTCGTACTGGTCGAGCAGGGTCGTCACACCACCGATGCCGGAGGCGATGACCGCGCCGAGCCGGTCGGGGTCGACGTTGCCGTCCTCACCGGCCTTGGCGGTGAAACCGGCGTCGGCCCACGCC
>DASTDN010000075.1:0-2612 GCA_035710365.1 Streptomyces sp.
CGCCGCCCGGACCCGGCGGCGCGGCGTTCGGCGTCCTCCGCCTCGGCGAGCACCTCGCCGAGGGCCGTCCGGGGGCGCTGCTCCCGGGAGTTCTCACGGCCGGTCATCGGTCCTCCCTCGGTGTCGGCACCGGTATCGGGATCGGTGGTACGGGTCGGTCATGGGGTCGCCGTCGCGATGCGCAGGGGGACCGGGCCCGGTGGCGCGGGCTCCTCCGTCTGCCGGATCACCTCCGCCCACCACGCCGGGCCCTCCTCGATGTGGCGCAGCATGATGCCCTCGCGGATCGCCCACGGGCAGACCGTCAGCGTGCGCAGCCCGGTCAGCTTCATCGCCGTGTGGGCAATCACCGCGCCGGCCAGGCTCTGCCCGGCCCGGGGCGCCGAGATCCCCGGCAGCAGGGCGCGTTCGGCGGCGGGCAGCGCGGCCAGCCGCTCGACGGCCGCCCCGAGGTCCGCGCTGCGCAGGCGGCGCTCCACGAACGGCCCGTGCCGTCCGGGCGGCGCCCCGCACAGCCGCCCCAACTGCTGGAAGGTCCGCGAGGCGGCGACCGCCGTCTGCGGGCCCTCCCAGCGGATCCGCCCCGCCACGTCCCGGAGCTGGTGGCGCACCCTGCGCCGCAGCGCCCGCACCTGCTCGGGCGACGGAGGATCGGCGTCCGCGAAGAACTCGTGGGTCAGCCGCCCCGCGCCCAGCGGCAGCGACGCCGCGAAGTCCGGCAGCCGGCCCCGCCCGAAGGCCACCTCCAGCGAACCGCCCCCGATGTCGAGCATCGCCAGCGGACCCGAGCGCCAGCCCATCCAGCGCCGGGCGGCGAGGAAGGTCAGCTCGGCCTCCACCTCACCGGGCAGGGTGCACAGGGCGACGCCCGTCCGGTCCCGTACGGCGCGCAGTACGTCGTGACTGTTGGGCGCGGCGCGCACCACGGCGGTGGCGAAGGCCAGCGGAGCGGCGGCGCCCCACCGTCCGGCGGTCCCGGCCGCCGAGGCGACGGCGTTCGCGAGGCGGTCGACCGCCTCCTCGGGCACCGGCCCGCCCGGCACGACCTGCTCCGACAGGCGCAACCGCCACTTGGCGGTGTGCACCGGCAGCGGAATGCCGCCCCGGGCGTCCGCCACCACGAGCCGAACGGTGTTCGACCCCACATCCACGACGCTCATTCGCATGGACGGTGAGTACCCGCCCACGCCCGCGATCAACGGGCCGGCCCCCGCGAGCTCCGGCAATTCCCGGCCGCGCCCACCGAACCGCGACCGGGGCGCCCACGGGGACCGGCCCTCAGCCCCCTACCGGACCGGCCCTCAGCCCCGCTGGGACCGACTCTCGGCTCCCGCCGGGACCGGCCACCGACCGCCCACCGGCACGGGCACCGGCCGGCACCGGCACGGGCCTCCCGCTCCCCGCCGGAACCCGCACTCGCCCCGGCGTCACGCCATCTGCCGCCGCACCAGCTCGTGCAGCCGTCCGCCCGTGTCCGCGAGGAGCTGGGCGGGCGGGCCCTGCTGGATGACCTTGCCGTCCTCCATCACGATCACCCGGTCCGCGTCCAGCACCGTCGACAGACGGTGGGCGATCACGATCCGGGTGGCGTTCAGCGCGCGGGTGCTCTCGATGACCGTGCGCTGCGTCTCGTTGTCGAGGGCGCTGGTCGCCTCGTCGAAGAAGAGAATGCGCGGCCGTCGGATCAGCGCCTGCGCGATCATCAGCCGCTGCCGCTGCCCGCCCGAGACGGCGCCGCTGCCCGACACCAGGGTGTGCAGCCCCATCGGCATCCGCCGGATGTCCTCGGCGAGACCGGCCATCTCCGCCGCCGCCATCGCCTCCTCCGGCGTGTACGGCTCGCTGCCGCAGATCACGTCCAGGATCGACCCGGTGAAGGGCTGCGCGTGCTGGAGCACCACCCCGCACTGACGGCGCACCGCCGACTGGTCGAGCGCCCCCAGGTCCTGCCCGTCGTACAGCACACTGCCCGACACCGGACGGTCGAAGCCGATCAGCAGCCGCAGCAGCGTCGACTTGCCGCAGCCGCTCGGGCCGACGACCGCCACGAACTCGCCCGGCCGCACCGCGAACGACACGTCGTCCAGCACGAGCGGCCCGTCGTCGGCGTACCGGAACGACAGCCGCCGCGCCTCGATCGCGCCGGTCAGCGGGCCCGGCCGGGTGCTCGCCGTCCGCACCTCGGGCATCGCGTCCAGCACCGGCCTGATCTGCTCGAACAGCGGCAGCGCCGCCACCGCCGACACGAACGCGCCCGTCAACTGGGTCACCGACGTCAGCAGCATCGTCACCGACGTGTTGAAGGTGAGGAACGCCGCCGCCGACATGGAGCCGCGCGCCGGACCCGCCAGCAGCATGAACATCACCAGCGTGCACAGCGGCAGGTACACCGCGCCCAGCACCGCGGTGACGTTCTTGATCCGGCCCACCTTCTGCTGCAGCTCGCGGCTGCGCGCGAACTGCGACGCCCACGCCGCGTACGCGTAGTTCTCCGCCGCCGCCACCCGCAGCTTCGGCAGCCCGCGCAGGGTCTGGAAGGCCTGGTTGTTCAGCTTGTTGGCGAGCACCACGAGGCGCCGCTGCCAGCGCACTTGCCACAGCCCGAGCCCCAG
>DASTDN010000076.1:0-8836 GCA_035710365.1 Streptomyces sp.
GATCATCATCGTGTAGTTGAAGAGCTTGCCCGGCGGCAGCGAGTACCAGCCCTTCCAGTACTGCGTGAGGATCGTCTCGTACGTGCCGCGCGACCAGCGCATCTGCTGGGTGAAGAAGTCCGTCCAGGCGCTGGGGCCCTCGCCGACGGCGAGCACGTCCGGGGTGTAGACCGAGCGCCACTTCCGCCCCGTGGCGGGGTTCTTGTGGCGGTGGATCTCGAAGCCGGTCGCCATGTCCTCGGTGATCGAGTCGTACAGCCCGCCGATCTGCTTGAGGGCGGTGATGCGTACGGCGTTGGAGGTGCCGACGAACATGGGCGCGCCGTACTTGTTGCCGGCGCGCTGGATGAGGGCGTGGAAGAGGAACTGCTGCGACTCGGCGGCCTTGGTGACGAAGTTGTCGTAGTTGCCGTAGACCTGCGGGCCGATGACGAACCCGACGTCCGGGTCGCGGAAGTAGCCGAGCATCCGCTCCAGGTAGTTCGGCAGCGGGACGTGGTCGGTGTCGACGGAGGCGAAGAAGTCGTAGGCGTCGCCGTGCGCGTCCAGCCAGGCGTTGTAGTTGCCGTGCTTGGTCCTGGCGCGGTGCGGGCCCTTGGCCCGGTTCCACTTGGCGACGCCCTTGCGGGAGAAGTGGTGCACGCCGAGCCGCGCGCAGACCTCCTTCACCGCGGGGTCGTCGCCCTCGTCGAGCAGCCAGACGTGCATAAGACCCCGGTGCCGGATCCTCACCGCGGCCTCCAGGGTCTTCGTCACCATCTCCAGCGGTTCCTTGCCGGGCACGAAGGAGGTGAGGAAGGCGACGCGCGTGCCGCTCTCGGGCACGACGGGCACCGGGTCGCGGGCGACGAGCGTGGCGTGCGCGTTGGACAGCACGTTCATGCAGCGGAACAACTCGATCAGGCCGATCGACACGAGCATCACGGCGTCGAGGGCGGGCAGCCAGTCGAACGCCGGGTAGTCCCGCTCGGTCCAGTGGGCGGGCTGCAGCAGCCAGAACAGCAGCACCAGGGAGAGCACGGGGGCGGCGGCCAGCATCAGCGCGACCCGGATGCGGTGCGGCTCCTGGGAGATCAGCGAGCGGTACTGCACCCGGTAGGTCTCGCCCGGGGGAGGCTGGGTGAGCGGCCCGGCGAGCCTGCTGTAGTGCTCGTAGTCGTACTGGGGCAGGGTGTTCCTGATCCTGCGTAACGTTCCGGTGTTCCCGGTGTTCTCGCTGCCGCCGTCCCGGGGCAGCCGGAGCCGGGCGGTCCGGGACGGGTCGTGGTCCGGCGCGCCGCCCGTCGGCGTCGACGTCATGAGTCATCCCCCCACACGCGGGTCAGTGCGTGCATCGGTCGCTTTCTGCCGCCCGCGCGCCGAGTACCCCTCGACTCTTCACAGACGTATGGGCAGTGGGTCGCTGTCACCACGCCGTCCGCACATTTTATAGAGATGGGGCGGCTACTTATAGAGATGGGGCGGCTACCTTCCGGTTGCATGATGCCTTCTCCCGGCACCGGGCCGGGAACGGAGCCCGGGCCCGTCCGGCGTCCGGCAACCGGTTTCTCTCCCCCGGCCGCCGCGGACCGGCCGCTTGGTGAAGGCCGGGGTTCCGCGGTGTCCGGCTTGGTCACAGGGGGCGCGCCACGGTGCCCGCCGGTCGCGGCGCGGGGTGTGCCGCATCCGTCCGGGTGGGGCGGGGAGGCCGTACCGCCGAAGTGGTCGGCCCGGGAATCTGGCCGAAGAAGTCCGGTCGGAGAGGTCCGATTGGCGAGATGTGTTCGGCGAGGACGGCAAAGAAGAACGGGCCCCTCGTCGAAACGAGGAGCCCGCCTGTCTGTGCGCCGCCAGGGACTCGAACCCCGGACCCGCTGATTAAGAGTCAGCTGCTCTAACCAACTGAGCTAGCGGCGCGCGCTGACGAGAGAACTCTACCGGACGCCCGGGGGTGCTCCGTGCCACGCGTCCGCGCGTGGGTGTGGCGGACGGGGCCCTGTACATCATTCGGACCGTCAGCTTGCGCACCGGGAACACAGTTGCACGAAACTGATCGCGTGCACCGCCACAGGAATTTCCACCTCGAATGGGAAAGGAATCGAATGGAGGCTCCGGTTTTCGAGGAATTCGATCCGGTGAGCGATTGTGAATGCCCCGGCTGCGTCCATCGGCGGCGTGTTCCGCCGTACGTCACCGGTCGTCCGCTCGGGCGGACCGCCGCGGTGGCCGCCGTGTCGGCGGCGTCCGCCACGGTGCTCTCGGCTCACCCCGCCGCCGCTCTGGCGGACGTCCTGCCCGCCGTCGGCCCGCTGCCCCGCCCGGCCGCGGACCCCGCCCCGCCCGGGAGCGGCACAGCGGCGTCTCCCGGCGCCGGTGAGCTGCGGACGCCGCAGGGCGCGAGGTCTTCGCTGCACGGCGCGGGCGGCCGGACCGTCGTCGCGGCCGTCGCGGGGGCCCCGCGTGAAACCACCCGTTCGGAGATCGTCCGGCGGGCCAGGACCTGGGTCGCCGAGCAGGTGCCGTACGACATGGGCGCGTACTGGTCGGACGGCTACCGGCAGGACTGCTCCGGCTATGTGTCCATGGCCTGGAATCTGCCGGGCAACGAATGGACGGGTTCGCTCGCGGAGTACGCCGAGCGGATTTCCAGAGAGGAACTCGCGCCCGGCGACATCCTCCTCTTCCACAATCCGTCCGACCCGCAGAACGGCTCGCACGTCGTCATTTTCGGCGGCTGGACGGACGGCGGACAGACCTCCTACCTCGCCTATGAACAGACCCGCCCGCACACCCGCCGGCAAACCACTCCCTACGCCTACTGGAGCAACTCGGACCGCTACGTCCCCTACCGGTACCGAGGCGTCACGGACGGTCCGGCGGAAGGGGTGCCGGAGTCCGGGGACGAGACCGGGGCGGAGGCCGGCGACCAGCAGGACGGCGCGTCCGGGGCCGCCGTCCCCTTCCCCGGACGGGCGTATTTCGGCCCCGGCGCGAACAACCCGTACGTCACCCGGCTCGGCGAACTGCTCGTCGCGCGCGGCGCGGGCCGCTTCTACCGCTCCGGCCCCGGACCCCGCTGGACGGACGCCGACCAGAGAGCCACTCGCGCCTTCCAGCTCGCCCAGGGCTGGCGCGGCGCGGAGGCCGACGGCCTGCCGGGTCCGCACACCTGGCGCCTCCTCACCGAGGGCGGGGGCAAGGACATCGAGGCCGCCGACGAGACCGCGACGACCAGAGCCACCGGGGAGGCCGACCCCGCCCAGGGCGGCGACCCGCAGGAGTCCTCCTCGCCGGACCCGGCGCCGCCCTACCCGGGACGGGACGCGTTCCGCCCCGGTGCCGAGAACGCGTACGTGACCCTGCTGGGGCGGCAACTGCTGAGGAAGGGGTTCGGCGCGCACTACGCCGGCGGGCCGGGCACACGCTGGACCGAGGCCGACCGGCGGGGCGTCGAGGCGTTCCAGCGCGCCCAGGGCTGGCGGGGCAGCGCCGCGGACGGCTCTCCGGGCCCGGAGACCTGGCGGCGCCTGTTCACCTGACCGGTCCGCACACCACCGACCACCCCACGAGGCGCGCATGAGTACGACCACGTCACGGACGCCCGAGTCCGAGGACCTCACCGAGGGGCCGGGCCGGTCCGCCCGGCCCGCCCGTACCGAGTCGACCACCGAGATCCCCGTCCACCTGCTGTTCCGGGACGCACCCGACCCGGTGCCCGTCCCCGTCCGGACCGCGGTCGTGGAACGCCGCAGGGACTCCGGCGGGCACCCGCGGCTGTGGCCCCCCGGCCCGGTGGGCCCGCGCCCGGAGCCCGAGACCGACCCCGGTCTCGTGGAACACCCGGCGCGCGTGCTGCCCGGCGCCGCCGGGGTGCTCGCCGGCGCGGGCGGGTTGGCCGCGGCGGCGGCCACCGCGTGGTGGGCGGGCGCGCTGCCGCTCGCCGGCCAGGCACTGGGCCCGGCGCAGCCGGCCGCCGGGATGGGTCTGCCCCAGTGGGCTGCCTTCGCGGGAGCCGGGGCGCTGAGCCTCGCCGGTTTCGGCGGCCTGGCCCGGGGCAGCACCGGGCGGGCCTGGGTCCTCGGCCTGTTCGGCCGGTACCGGGGGACCGTGCGGCGGACCGGGCTGATGTGGGTCAACCCGCTGCTGCTGCGCCGCCGGGTGGACGTCCGGCTGCGGCACTGGCGCAGCGAGCCGCTGCCCGCGGTGGACGGCGACGGGGTGGCGCTGCGGGTGGTGACGCTGGTGGTGTGGCGGGTGCGGGACACCGCGCGGGCCACGCTGGGCGTCGAGGATCACGAGGGATATCTGCGCGAGTGCGTCGAGGCGGCCCTCGCCCGCGTACCGCTGCGCTCCCCGGGCGGCACGGTCGGTGAGGCGGGCGGCACCGGGACGGCGGAGGCGGCAGGGGAGGCCCTGACGCACCTGGTGGCGGCGGACGCCGCGCCCGTCGGCCTGGAGGTGTTCTCGGTGCGGCCGGTCCGGGTGGAGTACGCGCCCGAGGTGGCCGCGGCGATGCACCGTCGCCGGCTCGCCGAGCTGGACGCGCGGCAGCGGGCGAGCGTCCTCGGCTCGGTCGTGGACTCGGTGGAGGACACGGTGACCCGGCTGACCCTGCGCGGACTCGTCGAACTCGACGACTACGAGCGCAAGGCGCTGGTGAAGGACCTCACGGTGGCGTTCTGCTCGGGGCGTGGCGAAACGGTTCCGTGATTGGTATGGACATGTTCAACTTCCGGCAATAATCTGAACTTGGTCTAGACCTGCACGCCTCACTGACACCCCCACGTTCCCCAGGAGCGGCAGTATGCGCACACGGACCAAGTTGTACGCAGCCGCGGTGGGACTGGCCACGACCGGAGCGCTCGTGCTCTCCTCCGGCGGGGCCAGCGGCCACGGCTACACCGATCTCCCCCTCAGCAGGCAGAAGATGTGCCAGAACGGCATGGTCACCAACTGCGGCAACATCCAGTGGGAGCCGCAGAGCGTCGAGGGCCCCAAGGGCTTCCCCTCGGCGGGACCCGCCGACGGCAAGATCTGCTCGGCGGGCATCGGCGGGTTCGCCCAGCTCGACAGCCCGCGGACGCCCTCGGGCGCCGCCTGGCCCACGACCCGTGTGACGGGCGGCCAGAACTACACCTTCCGCTGGCAGTTCACGGCGATGCACGCGACGACCGACTTCAAGTACTTCGTCACGAAGCCGGGCTGGAACCAGGACCACGCGCTGTCCCGGTCGGACCTCAACCTCACCCCGTTCCTGACGGTGCCCTACGGCGGCCAGCGTCCGCCGCAGACCCTCTCCCACAGCGGCCAGTTGCCGTCCGGGCTGAGCGGGCACCACGTCATCCTCGCGGTGTGGACGATCGCCGACACGGCCAACGCGTTCTACGCCTGCTCCGACGTCACGTTCTGACCCCCCGCGGGCGGGGGCCGCGTGTGCCGGGCCGCGAGACCCGGCGCACGCGCGTCCCGGCAGCGGCCCCCGGGGCGCACCGCACGCGCACCCGGGTGGACGTCCCGGCGCCGTCCCCGATCGCCCCGGTCGACGGCCGTGCCGGATCCGTGCGGGACGGGACACGCCGAAGGGCCCCTCGCTCCCACGAGAGGCCCTTCACCGGTGCGCCGCCAGGGACTCGAACCCCGGACCCGCTGATTAAGAGTCAGCTGCTCTAACCAACTGAGCTAGCGGCGCGTGACTCCCGCCGTCCGCTCGAAGCGGTGGGCGGCGAGAAAAATAGTACCTGCTCCCGAAGGGTGCTTCCGACCACCGGCGGGTTGCCGCGGGCCACCCACGGCGGGCCACCCACGGCGGGCCACCCACGGCGGGCCACCCACGGCGGGCCGCCGGGCGGCGCGACGGTCAGAGCGACAGGGACAGCAGCACGGGCGCCGAGTGGCGGTTCAGGGTGGCCGCCGCGTCGCGCAGCCGGTGGGCGTCGGCGAGCGGCAGGGACAGCGCCAGGCACCCCGCGGGGCGGTACGGCCCGCCGCCCGGCGCCGGCGCCAGCGGTACGGCCGCGCACACCGTGCCGATCGCGTACTCCTGGAGGTCCACCGAGGGCGCCGTCGGCGGCTGCGCCTCCAGGCGGGACAGCAGCACCCTGCGGCTGGTGATGGTGCGGGAGGTGAGCCGGGCCGGGCGGTGCCGGGCGAGATGGTCCCGGCGGGCGGCCGGGTCGAGCTGGCGCAGCAGGGTCTTTCCGGCCGCGGTGGCGTGCGCCGAGGCGCGGAAGTCCACCCACTCGTGGGGTGCCGGGGTGGCCGGGCCGTCCGCGTACTGGGTGAGGGTGACCTCGCCGTCCACGTAGTGGTTGAGGAAGACGGCCGCGCCGACCGAGTCGCGCAGCCGGGCGAGCGTGCCGCGCAACTGCTCGCGCAGCGCGCGGTCGCGGTCCCGGGCCGAGCAGAGGCGGTCGAAGGCGCCGCCCGTCACATAGGTCCCGTCGGTGGCGCGCTCGACGTATCCCTCGCGGCCCAGCATCCGCAGGAGCGCGGTCAGCCGCTCCGGGCGGAGACCGGACAGCCGGGCGAGGCCGCTTCCGGTGATTCCCGCGTGCCGTGCCACGATCTCCAGGACGCGCAGGGCGTTCTGGGCCAGGTGGTGCGGTGCGGCCGGCTCGTTCTTCAGCGCCACGGTGTCCCCCCGCGCTCGATCGGTGCCGTGCCGCCCCGCCGCGCCGGCGGGTGCTGCCGCCTCGCCGCGGTGGGGCGTCCCTGTCCGGACGGTGGGTGGTCAGCCCCTGCCGTCCCGACTCCACAGTAACGGCGGGGAGGCCCGCGGCGACCGGCGCTCGCCGACATCCGCGGACCTCCCCGCCGGGGCACCGTGCGCGGGCACATGCCACGGGCCTGCCCCGCCGCCGTCACCCGGGGCGGCGCGCCGTCCGGGCCCGCGCCGCGGTCACAGGACGGCGCTGAGGAATTCCCGCGTCCGGTCGTGCTCGGGCTCACTGAAGATCTTCTCCGGGGGGCCCGCCTCGATGACCCGGCCCGAGTCGAACATCAACACCTGGTCGGAGATGTCCCGGGCGAAATTCATCTCGTGCGTCACGCACAGCATCGTGATGTCGGTGGAGCGGGCGATGTCCCGCAGCACGTCCAGCACGCCCGCGACCAGCTCCGGGTCGAGAGCCGAGGTCACCTCGTCCAGCAGCAGCACCTGCGGGCGCATCGCCAGGGCCCGCGCGATCGCCACCCGCTGCTGCTGGCCGCCGGACAACTGCGCCGGGTGCTTGTCGACGTGCTCGGTCAGGCCGACCAGTTCCAGCAGCTCCCGGGCCCGCTCGTCGGCCTCGTCCCGCGACATGCCGAGGACGGTGACCGGGGCCTCGGTGATGTTCCGCAGCACGGTCATGTTCGGGAACAGGTTGAACTGCTGGAACACCATCCCGATCTTCTTGCGGATCTCCCGGACCTGCTTCTCGGGCGCCGGGAACAACTGCTCGCCGTCCACGGTGATGGTGCCCTCGTCGGGCTTGAGCAGCGTCATCAGCAGCCGCAGGATCGTCGTCTTGCCGGAGCCGGACGGGCCGATCAGCGTGACGTGCTTGCCGGCGTCGACGGAGAAGTCCAGGTTGTCCAGGACCGTGTGGTCCCCGAACCGCTTGGTGACCCGCTCCAGACGGACCAGCTCGGTGCCGGCCCCGCGGCCGGCGTCGGCGGGCTTCTTCTCGGGCATCAGGGGGGCGTCAGTGGACAAGGCGTCGCTCCAGGGATCGCAGGGCAAGGGAGGCCAGGTAAGAGATCACGATGAAGGCCACGCCGATCACCGTGATGGGCTCGGTGAACCGGAAGGTCTGCTGCGAGAACAGCCGCGCCTCGCCGAGCATCTCCAGGACGGTGATCGCCATCAGCATCGGCGTGTCCTTGAGCATCGAGATCACGTAGTTGCCGAGCGCCGGCACCACGCGGCGGACCGCCTGCGGCAGGATCACCGCGGTCCAGGTCCGCCGGCGCGGCAGGTTCAGCGCGGTGGCGGCCTCCCACTGGCCGGCCGGCACGGCCTCGATGCCGGCCCGGTAGACCTGCATCGTGTACGTCGAGTAGTGCAGCCCGATCGCGAAGACGCCGGTCATCAGCGCCGAGAAGGTCAGACCCCACTCGGGCAGTACGTAGAACAGGAAGAACAACTGCACCAGCAGCGGAGTGTTGCGCACGAACTCGGTGACGGCCCCGACCGGCCAGCGCACCCAGCGGCTCGGCGACCGCATCAGCAGCGCCCACACCAGGCCCAGCGCGAACGAGATCAGCGAGCCGAGCACCAGCGCCTGGAGGGTGACGAGCAGGCCGTCCCAGAAGTACGGCATGAAGTCGGAGACCGCGTTCCAGTCCCAGTTCACGAGACACCACTTCCCTCGGGCACGCGCACGGCGGCGGCCTTCCGCTTCGGCGCCTTGCCGACCCGCGCCTTCAGGTTCTTCTCCAGGCCGCGCATCAGCCGCGTCAGCAGGAACGCGATCACGAAGTAGATCAGCAGGATGTACGTGTAGATCTCCGCGCTCTCCTGGAGCGCGAGGCGCACCAGGTTGCCGCTGAACGCCAGGTCGCCCATGCCCATGACCGACACCAGCGCGGTGCCCTTGAGCAGCTCGACCAGCAGGTTCGAGAACGGCGGGATCATCTCCGGCACGGCCTGCGGCAGCAGGATCAGCTTCATCCGCTGCCAGGGCGTGAAGCTGAGGGCGATGCCGCCCTCGCGCTGCGCCGGGTCGACCGCGTTCAGCGCGCCCCGCACGATCTCGGAGCCGTACGCCCCGTACGTCAGGCCGAGCGCGAGCGTGCCCGCCCACAGCGGCACCAGTTGCCAGCCGAAGGCGATCGGCAGCACGAAGAACACCCAGAAGATCATGACCAGGGCGGA
>DASTDN010000077.1:0-3892 GCA_035710365.1 Streptomyces sp.
CGTGCCGGTCCGGTCGGCCTGCGGCCCGTCCTCAGATTCCGGAGGGCCCGCTGGATCCCGTGCCCGCCGGCCAGGCCTCCGCGAGCATCTTCCGGGTGTCCGCGAGCAGTTGCGGCAGCACCTTCGTGTGGCCGACCACCGGCATGAAGTTGGTGTCGCCGCCCCAGCGGGGCACGATGTGCTGGTGCAGGTGCGCGGCGATGCCCGCGCCGGCCACCGCGCCCTGGTTCATGCCGATGTTGAAGCCGTGGGCGCCGGACGCGGTCCGCAGGGCCGTCATCGCCTGCTTGGTCAGTCCGGCCAGCTCGGCGGTCTCCTCCGCCGTGAGGTCGGTGTAGTCGGCGACGTGCCGGTACGGCACGGTCATCAGGTGCCCGCCGTTGTACGGGTACAGGTTGAGGACCGCGTACACCCGCTCGCCCCGCCTCACGACCAGCCCGTCCTCGTCGGACTTGGCCGGAATGGAGCAGAAGGGACAGCCGTCGCCGGACCCGGGGCCGGTCGGCTTGTTCTCGCCCTGTATGTAGGCCATCCGGTGGGGCGTCCACAGACGCTGGAAGGCGTCCTGCGTTCCCACTCCCAACTGCTGCTCCGGCTCACTCGTCATGCGTGCAGCATATGGCGTGCCGCCAGGGGCGCAGGAAAGGCCCCCGGTGGTGGGCACCACCGGGGGCCGGGCGGCGGTGCCGCTCAGTTCTGGATGCGCTCCTCGACCACCTTGGTGATCTTGGCGATCGCCTCGTCGAGGGGGATGCCGTTCTCCTGGGAGCCGTCACGGTAGCGGAAGGAGACGGCGCTGTTCGCCATGTCCTCGTCGCCGGCGATGACCATGAACGGCACCTTCTGCTTCTGCGCGTTCCTGATCTTCTTCTGCATGCGGTCCGAGGAGGCGTCCACCTCGACCCGCAGCCCCGCCGCCCGCGCCTTCTCCGCGAATTCCCGCAGGTAGGGCACGTGCGCGTCGCCGATCGGGATTCCGACCGCCTGGACGGGCGCCAGCCACGCGGGGAACGCGCCCGCGTAGTGCTCCAGGAGCACGCCGAAGAAGCGCTCGATGGAGCCGAACAGGGCCCGGTGGATCATGACGGGCTGCTGGCGGGAGCCGTCGGCGGAGGTGTACTCCAGGCCGAACCGCCTGGGCTGGTTGAAGTCGACCTGGATGGTCGACATCTGCCAGGACCGGCCGATGGCGTCCTTGGCCTGCACGGAGATCTTGGGGCCGTAGTAGGCGGCGCCGCCCGGGTCGGGGACCAGCGGCAGGTTCTGCTTCTGCGCGGCCTGGCGCAGCGCCTCGGTGGCCTCCTCCCAGTCCTCGTCCGTGCCGATGAACTTGTCGGAGTCGTCGCGGGTGGACAGCTCCAGCTCGAACTCGGTGAGGCCGTAGTCGCGCAGCAGGTCCAGCACGAAGGTGAGGAGCGTGTCCAGCTCCTCGGACATCTGCTCCTTGGTGCAGTAGATGTGCGAGTCGTCCTGCGTGAAGCCGCGGGAGCGGGTCAGGCCGTGCACGACGCCCGACTTCTCGTACCGGTACACCGTGCCGAACTCGAACAGGCGCAGCGGCAGCTCGCGGTAGGAGCGGCCCCGGGACTTGAAGATCAGGTTGTGCATCGGGCAGTTCATCGCCTTGAGGCGGTAGTTCTGCTCGTCGAACTGGATGGGCGGGAACATGCCGTCGCCGTAGTGCGGCAGGTGCCCGGAGGTCTCGAAGAGGGTCTCCTTCGAGATGTGCGGGGTGTTGACGAACTCGTAGCCGGACGATTCGTGGCGGCGGCGCGAGTAGTCCTCCATGACCTTGCGGATCACCCCGCCCCTGGGGTGGAAGACCGCGAGGCCGGGGCCCAGCTCGTCGGGGAAGGAGAACAGGTCCAGCTCGCTGCCGAGCTTGCGGTGGTCGCGCTTCTCGGCCTCGACGAGGAAGTCCAGGTAGGCCTTCAGCTCGTCCTTGGAGGGCCACGCGGTGCCGTAGATCCGCTGGAGCTGGGGGTTCTTCTCACTGCCGCGCCAGTAGGCGGCGGCGGAGCGCATCAGCTTGAAGGCCGGGATGTTCCGCGTGGTGGGCAGGTGCGGGCCGCGGCACAGGTCCTTCCAGCACAGCTCGCCGGTCTTGGCGTCGAGGTTGTCGTAGATGGTCAGCTCGCCGCCGCCCACCTCGGCGTCGGCGCCGTCGGCGGCCTGTGCGGCGTTGCCCGTGAGGCCGATCAGCTCCAGCTTGTACGGCTCGTCGGCGAGCTCCTCGCGGGCCGCGTCGTCGCTGGTGACGCGGCGGGAGAAGCGCTGGCCCCGCTTCTGGATCTCCTGCATCTTCTTCTCGATGCGCTTGAGGTCCTCGGGGGTGAAGGGCTCCTTGACGTCGAAGTCGTAGTAGAAGCCGTCCCGGACGGGCGGGCCGATGCCCAGCTTCGCCTCGGGGAACAGTTCCTGCACGGCCTGCGCCATGACGTGCGCGGTGGAGTGGCGCAGGATGTTCAGGCCGTCCTCGGAGGAGATCTCCACCGGCTCCACGACCTCGCCCTCGGCGGGCGCGTACGCGAGGTCCTTCAGCTCGCCGCCCACCCGCGCGGCGACGACCGAGCGCTCGCCGGCGAAGAGGTCGGCGGCCGTAGTGCCCGTCGTCACCACGCGCTCTTCCCGCTCGGAATCGCGTTGGATGACCACACGGACGTCTGACACCGGTCTCTCCTGACTGAAGGGGAATGCGGCGCCATACCGTGAGCGCACGCATGACCGGATCGTACCGACCCCGGGCGACCGACCGCGAAACAGTTCCCGCCGGGCCGCTCCGGCGCCGGGGTCAGTGGCCGGGCTCGCCCCCGCAGGCCTCCTCGAAGAAGGCCGCCGTCTCGCTGTTCTCCTGGAGCGCCTTGAGCAGCCGGTCCCGCTCGGCGTCGTCGACCTGTACGGGCTGTACGGCCCCGGCGCCGGTGAGGCGCCGGAAGCCGCCCCGGCTCTCCAGCCGCCCCTGCACCCGCACGGGCATGCCCACGAGGTGCGCGTGCCCGGCCACTCGGTAGGCCTCCTCGTCCAGGGTGACGCGGACGTGCGCGACGTCCGCCCCGGCGAGCACCCGCAGCCGTACGGCGCCCGGTCCGCGCGGGCCCGACCGGCGCATCCGGACGACGGCGCCGGTGATCCGGACCGGTTCGGAGGGTTCCTCGCGCAGGTAGCGGGCGCCCGCCTCGCGCAGGACGGGCAGGTCGCCGGGGGTGAACTCGACGGGTCCCGCGCAGGCGGCGCAGTCGTCGGGGACTTTCACGGCGGGGGCCCAGGCGATGGCGACGCGGGCGCCCTCGCTGCCCTTGACGAGGGCGACGAGCGCCTCGGTGAGCTCGTGGCTGACTCCGGCGGAGACGGCCGCGTCGAAGGCCTCCATGCCGCCGGTGGCGCGCCGGTGGTCGACGGCCTCGCGGGCGGCGTACAGCGCCTGGTGGAGGCGTACGGCGAGGGGGCGGCCGGAGGCGACGGGCACGAAGGCGGTGAGGCGGCGGGCGCCGGAGGCGGAGCCGACGAGGACCTCGTCGAGGGCCGCGGCGGCGGGCCGCCGGTGGCGGGCGCCGTAGTACCCGGCCCGGGCGCGGTTGGCGAGGGCGGCCGCGAGGAGCATCCGGCGGACGGCGGTGCGCAGGCGTTCCTCGGCGGTCCAGGCGGTGGCGCCGGCCGGGCCGTCGGGCACGTCGCGCGACCAGTGGATCTCGTCACTGGGTACGGCGAGGGAGAGCAGGATCTGGCGGGCGGCGGGCGTCTCGCTGCGGGACAGCGCGAGCAGGGCCTCGCCGAGGAGGTCGTCGCTGTCGGGGAAGGCGCGGCTCTCGGGCACGAGGAGGCTGGTGGCGCCCTGCCCGGGTCCGGGCGGGGTCCAGCGGCCGTAGCGTCCCCGGGCGCCGCCGCGGCGCTG
>DASTDN010000078.1:0-35003 GCA_035710365.1 Streptomyces sp.
GGCCTTCAGCTGCCGGTGCACCGCGGGCGCGCCGTACAGGGGGCCGTCCGGAGCCGCCCAGGAGGCCGGGTAGACCAGGGAGGCCTCCGTCTGCCAGCCGCCGAGGCCGCCGTGCGAGCCGATCTGCTCCTCGAACGCGAGGACCTCGCCGTCGGCCGGGTCGTGGAAGGAGTTGACCATGATGTCGGCGGTGTGCGGGAAGGAGTGCGTGCGGCGTACGGCGTCGGCGGCGCCCGGCCCGAAGGGGGTCAGCGGGCCCGCCGTGTCGTCGAGTTCGTCGATCGGGACGCTCGCGCCGTGCGCGCCCAGCACCAGCCCGCCGTGCCGGGCGCTGCGCACCAGCAGGAAGCCGATGCCGGGGTGGTGGGCGAGGGTGGTGAGCAGCGCCGGGTGGCGGGCGTCGATCTCCTCCTTGGTCATGCGGTGCGGCACGTCGGGGAAGGAGACCAGGCCGAGGTTGCCGGAGGCCAGCACGACCGGCTCGGAGCGGCGCGAGGGGCGGTGCTGCTCGCCCGCCTCCTCCACCGGGATGCGCAGCGCGGCACGCACCGCGGCGCGGGCCTCGGCGCCGCTGCGGGTGTGCCGGGCGCGGCGCGGCACGGGCAGCCCGCAGCCCGCCCTGACGAGGTCGCCGAGGGTGAGGCCGTAGCGGGCCCGGAACGTCTCGCCGGGACTCTGCCCGTGGTCGGACAGGACGACGATGCGGTACGGGCGCGGCGCGTGCTCGGCGACCTTCGCGATCAGCGCCAGGCAGCGGTCGAGGCGGGCGAGGACCTTCCCGGCGTCCCGGCTGACGGGCCCGGAGTGGTGCGCGACCTCGTCGTACGCCACGAGGTCGGCGTAGACGGCGGTGCGGCCGGCGAGCATGTCGCCCATCACCGCGGCGACGACGACGTCCCGTTCGACGACGGTGGCGAAGGCCCGGACGAACGGGTACAGGCCGCCGCGCGAGACGCGCGGGCGCTGCTTGCGCAGCAGGGCGCGGGTGGACTGGCCGATCTCGCGGCCGACCTCGGCGACGAAGGAGAAGGCGGTGCGCACGGCGTTGGCCGGGTCGGAGAAGTACGCGAAGTAGCCCGCGCGGGACCGGGTCTCGCGGCGGCGGCGGGCCGCGATGGAGAGCACGAGGGCCTGTTCGTCGGCGCCGCCGCCGAACAGGTTGCCGCGGCTGGCGCCGTCGTCGGCGAGCAGGCCGGGGTGGCCGGCGTGCCGGACGGCACGGCGCTGGAGTTCGGCGGCGCTGGTCGGCCGGTTGCAGACCATCACCTCGCGGGTGTCCTTCTCGTACCAGCGGAAGGCGGGCACGTCGTGGTTGCTGCCGTGCAGGATGCCGAGCTGGCTGGCGCCGGTCTGGCTGGACCAGTCGGTGCGCCAGGGGGTGAGGCGGTGGCTGGGGGCGCGGCCGGCGGCGCCGTGCAGCCAGCGGTCGACGGTCGGCATCAGGCCCTGCGCGACGGCGTCGAGCAGGACGTCGTGGCCCACGCCGTCGAGTTGCAGGAAGACCGTGCCGTGTCCGGTGCCGCAGGGCGGGGCCGTTCTGCGGCGGCGGTCGGCGAGCCGGTACAGGCGGCGCCGGTAGGCGTCGTCGTCGCGCACGGCGAGGGCTCCGCCGGTCGCGGAGGCCACGGCGGACATCACGGCGGCCACCACGACCGCGGTCTCGGGGGCGGCGGCGCCGCGTTCGGCCGGGTTCAGGCGGAGGGCGAGGAGCAGCAGCGCGCCGTTGAGGAAGAACACCAGCAGGCCGAGGATCCACGCCGGGACGAGGAGCAGCAGCCGCACCAGCAGCGGCCACACCAGTGCCGACAGCACGCCGAACGCGCCCGCGCCGAACGCCGCCGTGACGGCGATGGTGGTGGCGTTGTCGCCGTCGGCCGACTGGAGCTGGAAGTCCGGCAGGGCACCGGCCAGGACGAGCATGGTGACCGTGGAGGCCGCCCACACGGCGACGCTCCGTCCTACCTGGCTGGCGATCCGCCGCCACCGCACCGCACGCACGCCCCGCACCGCCATGCACACCTCGTGTCCCCCGGCCCGTCCTCGCCACGGGCTGCTTGCCGGTCCCAGACTGTCACAACGCCGGGCAGGGCCGGTTCGTCCCCGTGCGCCGCCCGCCCGCGGACGGGCGTGGTGGTCAGCGGCCGTCGTAGCCCGCGGTCGGCATGGACAGCCTGCGGTGCACGCACGCCTTCATCGCGGCGTCGTACGACGGTTCGGCGTGCTCGACGGTCGCCACCCGCACTCCGCGCCGCGCGCACTCGGCGGTGAACTCCTCGACGGAGGCGAGCGCGCTCTGCAGGACGCGGCGGCTGGGCGCGACGAACAGGTCGGTGCCGGGCCGGACGCCGTCCCACAGCGCGCCGTGGTCGGGCCGCAGGCCGCGCACCAGCAGTTCCCGGGTGACGACCCAGCCGTGCTCGGCGGCCCAGCGGGCGCACATCGCGTACTGGCTGCGGGAGTCCACCAGGAACGGATCGGCGTCCAGTTCCTCCAGTGGGGTCAGGCTCGCGATCGCCGTCACGCGGACCGGCGGCGCGGCAGGCCCGCCGGGGAAACCCCGCAGTTGTCCCATGGCGTCCCCTTCACCTCCGTTTTCGCCGCCGACCCTACTCCTGCCCGTAGGCTTCGGGGGAGGCGCGCGAAGGAGGCAAAGAAGTGCCGGTGGAGATCACCTGGTGGGGGCACGCCACCTGCACGGTCACGGACTCGGACGTACGCGTCCTCACCGATCCCCTGTTCGCACGCCGGCTCGCGCATCTGCGCCGCCGCCGCGGGGCGGTGCCGCCGCCCGAGGCCTGGCGCGCGGACGTGGCGCTGGTGTCCCACCTGCACGCCGACCACCTGCACGTTCCGTCGCTCGCGCGGCTGGCGCCGGGCACCCGCCTGCTCGTGCCCCGGGGCGCGCCCCGGGCCGTGCCGGGGCTGCGCCGGCTCACTCACCTGCGGGTGACCGAGGTGGCGCCCGGCGATGTGACCCGGGTCGGCGACGTGTCGCTGCGGGCGGTGCCCGCGCGGCACGACGGGCGGCGGCTGCCGCTGGGGCCGCAGCGCTCCCCCGCGCTCGGATTCGTGGTCGAGGGCGAGGCCAGGACGTACTTCGCGGGGGACACCGGCCTGTTCGACGCGATGGCGAAGGAGGTCGGGCAGGTCGACGTGGCGCTGCTGCCGGTGGGCGGCTGGGGGCCGTACCTCGGCGAGGGGCACCTGGACGCGGGGCGGGCCGTGCAGGCGCTGGCCCGGCTCGCGCCGCGCAGTGCGGTGCCGGTGCACTACGGCACGTTTTGGCCGATCGGCATGGACGCCGTGCGCCCCCACGAGTTCCACACGCCGGGCGAGGAGTTCGTCCGGCTCGCGGCGCTGCGGTCGCCCGGGGTCGCGGTGCACCGGCCGGACCACGGCGAGAGCGTGCGCCCGGGTGCGGCATGGTGAGCCTGTCCGCCGGTTCGGCCGGTCTGCTGACCGTCGTCACGACGGTGCCCACGGCGTCGACGCAGCAGGCGATCGGGTATCCGTCGCTGTTCCTGCTGATCCTGGTGGGGGCGCTGGTGCCGGTGGTGCCGACCGGCGCGCTGGTCAGTTCGGCGGCCGTGGTGGCGGTGCACCGGACGGTGCCGTACTCGCTGGCGCTGGTGTTCGTGACGGCGTCGCTGGCGGCGTTCCTCGGCGACGCGGCGCTGTACTGGCTGGGGCGGCGCGGGATGCATTCGAAGAACGGGTCGCGGTGGCTGGAGGCGATCCGGTCCCGGGCGCCGGAGGACCGGCTCGCGCAGGCGCAGGAGAAGCTCGCCGAGCACGGGGTGGCGGTGCTGGTGCTGTCCCGGCTGATGCCGGCGGGCCGCATTCCGGTGATGCTGGCCTGTCTGATGGCCCGCTGGCCGCTGCGGCGGTTCGCCCGGGGCAACTTCCCGGCGTGCCTGGCGTGGACGCTGACGTACCAGTTGATCGGGATACTCGGCGGTTCGCTGTTCCCGGAGCCGTGGGAGGGCGTGGCCGCGGCGGTCGCGCTGACCCTGCTGATCAGCGCGACGCCGAGCCTGTGGCGGCGGATGCGGGGGACGCCGGCGGGGTGAGGCGGGCCGTGCGCCCGGTCCTGCCGGACGGGTGCGCCCCGTTGTGACGGGTGTCCGTGGCCGGTGCTGTGACGGGCGGTGTCTGTGGCCGGTCGCGGCGACCGCGTCCGTGGTCGGTCCCGGCGGTCCGGCCGTGGTCAGTCGTGGCGGGTGGGGGCGAGGACGCGGGAGGCTCCCACCGGCAGGTCCCACAGGTCCTCCCGGGGCAGGCCCGCCCTCTCCCAGGCGGCACGCACGCGCGTGAGCGGCTCCAGGACGGGCTCCGCGGACAGCACGAACGTCCCCCAGTGCATGGGCGCCATGCGGCGCGCGCCGAGGTCCTGGCAGGCCCGGACGGCTTCCTCCGGGTCGCAGTGCACGTCGCTGAGCCACCAGCGCGGGTCGTAGGCGCCGATGGGCAGCAGCGCGAGGTCGATGCCCGGGTGGCGCCGTCCGATGCGGGAGAACCAGTGCCCGTACCCGGTGTCGCCCGCGAAGTAGACCCGCTGCCCGTCGGGCGCGGTCAGCACCCAGCCGCCCCACAGGGAGCGGCAGGTGTCGGTGAGGGAGCGCTTGGACCAGTGGTGGGCCGGGACGAAGTCGAAGCGGACCCCGTCCAGTTCGGCCGCCTCCCACCAGTCCAGCTCGGTGACGCGGCTGAACCGGCGGCGCGCGAACCAGCGGCCCAGTCCCGCCGGTGCGAACACCGGGGTGTGGCGCGGGAGGCGGCGCAGCGTCGGCGCGTCCAGGTGGTCGTAGTGGTTGTGGCTGATGACGACGGCGTCGACGCGCGGCAGGGCCTCCCAGGGGACGCCGACGGGGGTGATGCGGCCCGGGGTGCCGAGGATGCGGCGCGACCAGACCGGGTCGGTGAGGACGGTGAGCCCGCCGACGCGCACCACCCAGCTCGCGTGCCCCACCCAGGTCACGGCGACGGTCCGGGCGTCCACGCGGGGCAGCGGGCCGGGTTCGCAGGGCAGGCGCGGGATGTCGGCGAGGCCCGCGCGGTCCGGGCGCAGGGCGCCCTCGCGGGCGAAGCGTGCGACGGCGCGCAGGCCGGGCAGCGGCGCGGTCAGCCGGTCGTGGAAGGTGAGCGGCCACACGCGCCGCTCCCCCGGCGGCCGTGGTTCGGCGAGCGGCGGGACGGGGGCCGGGGGCGCGAGTGCGGGCCGGGCGGGGGGCCGGCCGGTGTCCCGGGCACCCGGACCGGTGGTGGTCGACTCGGACTGCTGCGTCATCGGGGAGACTCCCATCGCTGAGCGTCGGCGCGAAGATCGTCGAAGACCGCCTTCAGACGGATCATCGCGCGTTCCGGGTGCGGCAGTTCGAACGGTTCAGCCGTTCTGAGGCATTCCTCGAGTTCGGCGGGCCCGCCGCCGAGCAGCGGACCGGTCGACAGGCGCACGCGCAGCGCCGCGAGGTCGTCGCCGAACCGGTGCCCGCCCGGCGCGGGCATGCCGAGCCGCGCCGCGAGGAAGTCCTCCAGTTCCTGCGCGTCGCCGACGCCCCGCGCGGACAGCGCGTCGCGCAGCGGGGCGAGGTCGGCGTACACGTGCCGGCCGGCCTGCGGGGGCCGGGCCACGGCGCCCGCGCCGACGACGACGGCGTGCACGTCCGCGGCCATCCGCGCGTGCAGCCGTACGGCGGCGGCGACGCGTGCGGCGACCGGCCCGGGTTCGGCGAGCGCGTAGGCCGCCGCGGCGGCGACCGGGGTCGCGACGCGCGCACCGAGGGCGGTGAGGACGTCGAGCACGCGCGCGTGGAGGGCGTCGTCGTCGGCGAAGCGGGCGACGGCGGTCGGCCAGCCGGGCGGCAGCAGCGCGCCCGCCAGGTCCGTGACGACGGTGACGTGCTCGTGCAGCATCTCCGCGGGGCTGACCAGCACGGTGCCGTGCGGTGCGTGCAGGGTGTCGCGCCAGGTCTCGTCGCTGACCAGGTGCAGGCCCTCCCCGGTGGCGGCCTCCAGGGTCTCGCGCAGCACCTCGGGCGGCGCGACGGTGGCGGTGGGGTCGTCGGCGACGGACAGCACCAGCAGCCGGGGCTCGCCGCCCTCCGCGCGCACCCGGCGCACGGTCTCCAGCAGCGCGTACGGGTCGGGCACGCCGCCGCACTCGGCCGGTGTCGGCACGTGGAACACGGGCCTGCCCAGCAGTCGTGCGTACGGCGCCCACCACGCGGCGCAGGGGCGCGGCACGAGCACGTCGCCGCCCACCACCGCGGTCAGGGCGAGCAGCAGGGCGGGCGAGCCGGGGGCGGCGGCCACCTGACCGGGCCCGGTGGGAAGGCCGCGCCGCGTCCAGTAGCCGCAGGCCGCCTCCCGCAGGGCCGTGCCGCCGCCGGCCGGTTCGGCCCCGGCCCGGGGCGCGGCGCCCGCGAGCACGTCGGCGGCCTCGGGCAGCACCGGCAGCCCGTCGTCGGGCCACGGCGGCCCGAAGCGGACGGGGCCGTGGTCTTCGAGGACCGTCCGCGGCATCCGTACCTCCGTGGTGGGCGGCGGCGTCCGCGCGGGTGCGTGGGGTGGGCGTGCGGGGCGTCCACCGCGCCGGGGTGTCGGTGTCGGTCGTGGGTGGGGCTGTCGGTCACGCCCGGGCGGGGGCCCGCGGCCGGGGCTCGTGGGGTTCGTGCTGCCGTGCCGAGTACCCCGGGGGCCGTCGTTCAAGGGGGGCCGGTGCGGAGGTCCTGCGGGAGCGTTCCGGAGGGGACCGGGGCCGTGGCCCTGCGGGGGGGCGTTCCGGAGGGGGCCGGTGCCGGGGCCGTGGTCCTGTGGGGGGCCGCCTCATTCCTCCCGGGCGGGTCTTCCGGGGCGCAGGCGGTAGACGGCTCCGCCGAGGGCTGCCGCGATGAACAGGCCGCCGGCGGCCAGGGCCGGGACGGAGTGCGTGAAGGTGCCGCCCTCGCCCGCGTGGACGCCCCGGGCCCCGGGGTCGTCGCAGGGGCCGCCGGGGTGCGGCTCCGGGCAGGGGCGGTGGCCGTCGGGGGGCGCCGTGGGGGGCCGGCCGCCGCGGGTGACGGCGAAGGTGGCGCTCCACTCCGCGCCCTCGGCGCCCGGCGGCGCGGGGCAGGTGCCGTCCACGGTCCACCGCGAGTCCGGGGCGGGACGGGTTCCCGCGGGGCCGGGGGCGCCGGGAACGGAGGCACCGGGGCCGGGGGCGCCGGGGACCGGACCGGACAGGGCGGCCGGGGCGGCCCGCGGCGTGCCGCCGGGAACGGGGTCGGCGACGTCGGAGTGCGCGGGGCCGTCGGGAACGGGGTCGGCAGGGCCGGCTCCGGCGGGGCCGTCGGGGCCGGGCGGGTGCGGGTCCGCTCCCGCGGAGGCGCCGGGGTCACCGGGATCCCTGGGGTCCCTGGCGTCACCCCGGTCGCCGGTGGTGGCGCCGGGCTCGGTGCCGAGTTCGGCGGCCGGTGCGATGCGGGCGGTGCCGCGGTAGACGGGCCCGGACGCCTGGTTCTCGCCGGGGACGCGGCCGAGGTCGGCGACGCCCTCCGCGAAGGCCTCGGACATGGCCTCGATCGTCTTCGGCGCGGGCCCCTCGCCGGGTCCGCAGAAGACGGTGACGGTGACGCTGCCTCCCGGCCGGACGGTCGGAGGGCTGACCTCGGCGGTGGGACGCCCGTCCGGCCGGGCGCCCGTCTCCTCCCCCGCGCGCCCCTCGGGCCGCGCGGGCGGACGCGTGGCGGCGTGCGGAGCGGAGGAGGAGGTCCCGGCCGGGCCCGTACCCGACTCCGCCCCCGGATCCGGCCCCGGTTCCGCACGGACGTCCCCGGCCGGGCCCCCCAGGGCGACACCCGCCAGGACGGCGACGGACAGGGCGCGGGCGGTGCGGCGCATGGGACGGGCTCCTTCGAGCGACGGCAGCGGGGCGCGGGGTCGCGCCCGTCGCTGCCATCACAGCCCGCCGGGCGCCACCCCGCGCGCGGCCTGACCCATTAGCGGGACGGGCGGCACACCCGAGCGGGTGACACCCGCACCGCCCGTCCCACGGGCCTCCTCCGTGTCCCGCGCTCCTACTCCGCGTCCCGCAGCACCTGCTCCCGCACCCGCCCGCAGCAGCGGCTGATCAGGCGGGAGACGTGCATCTGGGAGATGCCCAGTTGCTCGGCGATCCGGCTCTGCGTCATGTCGTCGAAGAACCGCATGTAGAGGATGGCCCGCTCGCGCTCCGGCAGGGCGGCCAGGCGCGGCGCGACGGACTCGCGGTCCACGACGACGTCCAGCGCCGGATCGGGCGCGCCGAGGGCCTCGCTGAGGCTGTAGCCGTCCTCGCTGCCGGGCAGCTCCGCGTCCAGGGACAGGGCGGTGAAGCTCTCCAGCGCCTCCAGACCGGTCTTCACGTCGGCCTCGCTGAGGTTGGTGTGCTCGGCGATCTCGGCGACGGTCGGGCGACGGCCCGAGAGGTTCGCGGACAGGTCCTGGAGGGCGAACCGTACGCGGTTGCGCAGGTCCTGCACCCGGCGCGGCACGTGCAGGGTCCACATGTGGTCGCGGAAGTGCCGCTTGATCTCGCCCGTGATGGTCGGCACCGCGTAGCTCTCGAAGGCGTTGCCGAGTTCGGGGTCGTACCGGTCGACGGCCTTGACGAGTCCGAGCGCGGCGACCTGACGCAGGTCGTCCATGCTTTCGCCGCGGCTGCGGAAGCGTCCGGCGATGCGTTCGGCCATGGGCAGCCACGCCTCGACGATGCGGTCCTTGAGGGCGTCGCGCCCGGGTCCGGCGGGGAGCGTCGCGAGCGTGCGGAAGTCGTCGGCTGTGTCGGGGGCGTCGTCGTGCGGGTGCTTCGCGCTGGCTCGGGTCGGCATGGTGCTCGCAACTCCCTTGCGGGTGCTTGGGGTGGGGACGGGGAGTCACCGCGGGAGCCGGGCCGTCCGGCGCGGGCGAGGACACCGGCCACGCACCGGAAACCGGACCGCGTACCTGGGGGTACGCGCGGATGCCGGGGCGTGCGGAGCACCGGGCGACGAGCCGGTGGAATGACCGGACGGCGCGCCGGGGCGGAACGAGCCGCTCCCACGGGGCGTGCCTCCTGTCCGAAGCACTGCGACCTTCGCCTGCCCCCGCGCCCCGGACGCAAACCCCCGCAGGTTTTCCGCCCGCGGGCGCGGTGACCCGGTACCCCGGCACGCCCGGCACCCGACCGTCCGGCACCCCGGCTCCAGGAGGTTCCGTCATGAGCACCAAGGTTTCCGACCATGTCCTGCAGCGGCTGCGCGAGTGGGGGGTGGAGTACGTCTTCGGCTACCCCGGGGACGGCATCAACGGGCTGCTCGCGGCCTGGGGCAGGGCCGGTGACCGGCCGAAATTCGTGCAGGCGCGGCACGAGGAGATGTCCGCGTTCCAGGCGGTCGGGTACGCCAAGTTCAGCGGGCGGCTCGGAGTGTGCGCGGCGACGTCGGGTCCGGGCGCGATCCACCTCCTCAACGGTCTGTACGACGCGAAACTCGACCACGTGCCGGTGGTGGCGATCGTCGGCCAGACGCACCGTTCGGCGATGGGCGGCTCGTACCAGCAGGAGGTGGACCTGCACGCGCTGTACAAGGACGTCGCCTCCGACTTCGTGGAGACGGTGACGGTCCCCGAGCAGCTTCCCAACGTGCTGGACCGGGCGATCCGCACCGCGTACGCGCGCCGCTGCCCGACGGCCGTCATCATCCCGGGCGACGTGCAGGAACTGGACTACGCGCCGCCCACCCACGAGTTCAAGATGGTGCCGTCGAGCCTGGACAGCAGCGGCTGGACGTCGGTGCCGTCCGAGGAGTCGGTGCGGCGGGCGGCCGAGGTGCTCAACGCCGGGGACAAGGTGGCGATCCTGGTCGGCCAGGGCGCGGCGGGGGCCCGCGCCGAGGTGGAGGCCGTCGCGGACGTGCTGGGCGCGGGCGTCGCCAAGGCGCTGCTCGGCAAGGACGCGCTGAGCGACGAGCTGCCGTACGTCACCGGGTCGATCGGGCTGCTGGGCACGCGGCCGTCGTACGAGCTGATGCGGGACTGCGACACGCTGCTGACGATCGGCTCGTCGTTCCCGTACTCGCAGTTCCTGCCGGAGTTCGGCGGGGCGCGGGGCGTGCAGATCGACATCGACCCGCACATGGTGGGGATGCGCTACCCGTACGAGGTGAATCTCGTCGGGGACGCGAAGGAGACCCTGCGGCGGCTGATCCCGCTGATCGAACCGGGCCGCGGGCGCGAGTGGTTCGACACGGTGTGCGCGAACGTGACGCGCTGGCGTGACGTCATGACACGGCGCGCCGCGCTGTCGGCCGACCCCGTCAACCCGGAGTACGTGGCGCGTGCCCTGGACCCGCTGCTGCCGGACGACGCGATCGTCACGTCGGACTCGGGTTCGGTGGCGAACTGGTACGCGCGGCACCTGACCATGCGGGGCGGCATGCGCGGTTCGCTGTCGGGGACGCTGGCGACGATGGGGTGCGGGGTGCCGTACGCCATCGGCGCGAAGTTCGCGCACCCGGACCGTCCGGCGGTCGCGCTGGTCGGGGACGGGGCGATGCAGATGAACGGCCTGGCGGAGATGGTCACGGCGGCGAAGTACCGGGACCTGTGGGAGGACCCGCGGCTGGTGGTGGGCGTGTGGAACAACCGCGACCTCAACCAGGTGACGTGGGAGCTGCGGGCCATGGGCGGCGTGCCGTCGTTCCTGCCGTCGCAGGAACTGCCGGACGTGCCGTACGCGGAGTTCGCCCGCTCGCTGGGCCTGACGGGCATCCGCGTGGAGAAGCCCGAGGACGTGGAGGCGGGCTGGCGGGCCGGCCTGGAGGCGGACGGGCCGGCCGTGGTCGAGTTCGTCACCGACCCGGCCGTCCCCCCGATCCCGCCGCACGCGACGTGGGAGCAGATGGAGGCGACGGCCGCGTCGGTCCTGAAGGGCGACGCGGACCGGGGCGCGATGGTGAAGCAGGGGCTGAAGGCGAAGGTGCAGGAGTTTTTGCCGGGGACGGGCAGGTGACGGGAGGGGGATGCGGACGGGAGCGGGCCGTGCTGTGTCGGCTCCCCGCGTTCGGGTACGCGGTTGACGCCCCCGAACGTCTGGAGGGAGACATGCAGCGAGGCAGCGACCGGTTGAGCCGCCACCGCGACGACGAGATGAAGCACGAACTGCAGGGCCTGCTCAGGTCCGGGCACCCGACGCGTACCGAGGAGTGGAACGACCCCGAGCCGTCCGCGGAGGACGATCCCGAGGTGGCGGCGGGGCCCGTGACGCCGAGCCGCGCGCCGAACCCTCTGGAGTCGGTGCGGCTGGAGCTGGCCCGGCACCTGAGCCGCGGGGTGTTCCCCGCGCATCCGCCCGCGCTGGGCCGTGCCCTGCGCGACGGTCACGCCCGCGACGCGCTGGTGGAACAGGTGGAAGGGCTGCCGCGCAAGGAGCGCTACGGCACCGTCCAGCAGCTCGCCGAGGCGCTCACGGGCGGCGGCCGGGCACAGCGGTAGCACGCGAGGAGACAAAGTCGGGCGGTCGGCGGGAGCGCCGTGGGGCGCCCCGCCGGCCGCGCACGCAGAGCGGGCCGGCGGGTGAGGACAGTGGCAGAGTTCATCAGGGACGTGATGACACCGGGTGTGGTCGCCGTACGTCCGGACGCCTCCGTCGTGGAGGCGGCGCTGCTGATGCGTACGCAGCACATCGGCGACGTGGTGGTGGCCGACGGGCAGGAGGTCGTCGGGCTGCTCACGGACCGTGACATCGCGGTACGGGCCGTCGCGGGCGGTGCGCACCCGCAGACGGTGAGCGTGGGCTCCGTGTGCACGCCCCGTCCGCTGGTCGTCGCCCCGCACGACCCGGTGTCGGCGGCGGCCGCCCTGATGCGGCGGCACGCGGTGCGGCGGCTGCCGGTGGTGGAGGACGGACTGCCCGTCGGCATGGTCAGTCTCGGCGACCTCGCGGAGAGCGAGGACCCCGGGTCGGCGCTGGCGGAGATCGGCCGCGCCGCGCCCGATCCGTGAGCCCGGCCGGACGACGGCCCCGGCCTCAGGAGGGAGGCCCCCACACCCGCACAAGAGAAGCAGTGCACGAGGAAGCAGCGCACGCCGTGAAGGTGCCCGTCTTGAGGAGTGCGCGTCGTGAAGAGTGCCCGTCGCGCGCCGTGAGGCGGCGCCCGTCGTGAAAGGGAGCTGAAGCATCATGCGTATCGCGTTTCTGACCGCGCCCGAGGGCGTGGAGCAGGTCGAGCTGACCGACCCGTGGCAGGCGGCCGCGGACGCGGGGCACCAGCCGGTGCTCGTGTCGACGCGGGCCGGGGAGATCCAGGCGTTCCACCACCTCGACAAGGCGGACACGTTCCCCGTGGACGAGGTGGTGGGCGAGACGTCCGCGGACTCCTTCGGCGGGCTCGTCCTGCCGGGCGGCGTCGCCAACCCCGACTTCCTGCGCATGGACGACAAGGCCGTCGGCTTCGTCCGGGACTTCTTCGAGCAGGGGCGGCCGGTCGCCGCGATCTGTCACGCCCCGTGGACGCTGGTCGAGGCCGACGTCGTACGGGGCCGGGTCCTGACGTCCTGGCCCAGCCTGGAGACCGACGTCCGCAACGCGGGCGGCACCTGGGTGGACGAGCAGGTGAAGGTGTGCGACCACGGGCCCAACAAGCTGGTCACCAGCCGCAAGCCGGATGATCTGAAGGCGTTCTGCGAAACCTTCCTGGAGGTGTTCGGCGCGGAGGCCGGACAGGACGGGTGAGGCGGACCCCCGGCGGGGGGCCGTCAGGTGCCGGGGGCGGGGGGCCGTCAGGTGCCGGGGGTCGCGGGGGTCGCCGTGTCGCCGCCGGTGCGTTCCCGCGCGCCCTCCCGGGTGCGGCCCGCGGCGACCGGGCGCCGCGGATTGCGGCGCAGGAACTCGCCCTCCAGTTGCGCCATGCGTTCGTTGTGGGCCCGCAGCGCGTCGTTGGAGCCGTACAGCAGTGTGTCGTGACGGGTGCGGTGGATGGTCTCCAGCTCCTTCATGAGCTGCTGCTCGTCCAGTCGGCCCGGATCCACTCCTGTCATGGTGCTGCCCCGCTCCCCGGCCGCGCCGTCGTACCGTTCGTCGTGTTCGTTCATGCCGCCCGGGTACCCGCCCGGTGCGCATCGAGCACCGAATCGACGCGCGATCGGCAACGAGTCGTGAACGGTCCGGGAGCGAACCATGGATCTCGCCTTTCTGCATCCCCTGTACGACGAGCCCGGCCCGTGGGCCTCGGTGTACGTCGACACGTCCCGGCACACCGAGGACACCCCGCACGAACGCGAGCTGACCGCTCGCGCCCTGGCCCGTGACCTGGCCGAACAGGGTGCCGACGAGGCCACCTGCCGGGCCGTGCGCAGCGCGGTCGAGGAGCTGCGGCACTCCTCGGAGCCGCACGGGAGGGCCCTGTTCGCGCGTGCGGGCGAGGTGGTCCTGGACCCGCCGCTGGCCCGCGCGCCGCAGCGGGACTGGGCGCTGTGGGCGCCCCTGCCGCGGGCCACACCGCTGCTGGAACTGGCCGGCGAGGACCCCGTGTGCGTGGTCGCGTACATCGACCGCAAGGGCGCCGACTTCGAGCTGCGCAGCGGGCTGGGCAGCGAGGGCGCCGGCGGCGTCACCGGCCGGCAGTGGCCCGTGCACCGCACCGCGAGCGCCGACTGGTCCGAGCGGCACTTCCAGCTACGCGTGGAGAACACCTGGGAGCACAACGCCGCCGAGATCGCCGACGCGCTCGCCGTGTGCCAGGAGGAGACCCGTGCCGACCTGCTGATCCTCGTGGGGGACGACCGGGAGCGGCGGGCCGTCCACGACCGGCTGCCGCGACGGCTGCACGACCTCGTCGTGGAGGCACCGCACGGCGCCGGCAGCAGGCTGCTCGACGAGGACGTCGAGACGGCCCGCGCGGAGCACGTCCGGCTGCGCGCCGCCGCGGAGCTGGAGAGGTTCCGCGCCTCGCGCACCCCGGACGCCGAGGGGCGCACCGGGGCCGTCGAGGGCGTGCCCGCGCTGGTGGAGGCGGCCCGCGAGCACCGGATCGGGGAGCTGCTCGTCCGGCCCGGCGGACCCGACGCCCACCGTGAGGTGTGGATCGGCGAGGAACCGGACCAGGTGGCGGTGCGCCGGAGCGAGCTGAAGACGCTCGGCGAGGAGGACGCGTGGCCGGCCCGCGCCGACGACGCGCTGCTCCGCTCGGCCTTCGCCACGGACGCCGCCGCCCTGTGCGTCACTCCCGTGACGGACCCCCCGGCCGAGCCCACGACGGACACCGCGTCCGCGACGGTCCGCGGTCCGGAGCACGACGAGCCGGTGGGCGGCCTGGGGGCGCTGCTGCGCTGGGCCTAGCGGGCGCGTTCCACGCGTCGTTCGTCCCACACGGGTTCCGGGGTCTCCCGGACCCGGCCGTCGCCGCCGAAGACGAGGTAGCGGTCGAAGGAGCGGGCGAACCAGCGGTCGTGCGTGACCGCGAGGACCGTCCCCTCGAACGCCTCCAGGCCTTCCTGGAGCGCCTCCGCCGACTCCAGGTCGAGGTTGTCCGTCGGCTCGTCCAGGAGCAGGGCCGTCGCGCCCTCCAGCTCCAGGAGCAGGATCTGCAGGCGGGCCTGCTGGCCGCCCGACAGGCGTTCGAAGGTCTGCTCGGCCTGGTTCGTCAGCTCGTAGCGGCGCAGCCGGGACATGGCGGCGCCCCGGTCCTGGGAGTGCTCGCCCCACAGGATGTCGAGGAGCGTGCGGCCCCGGAGCCCGGGGTGGGCGTGGGTCTGCGCGAAGTGGCCGGGCACGACACGCGCGCCGAGCTTCCAGCGGCCGGTGTGCGCCACGTCGTCCCCGGCGAGCAGGCGCAGGAAGTGCGACTTGCCGGAGCCGTTCGAGCCGAGGACCGCGACGCGTTCGCCGTAGTAGACCTCCAGGTCGAACGGCTTCATCAGGCCCGTCAGCTCCAGGGCCTCGCAGGTGAGGGCGCGTACGCCCGTACGGCCGCCCTTGAGCCGCATCCGGATGTCCTGCTCGCGCGGGGGCTCCGGGGGCGGGCCCGCCTCCTCGAACTTGCGCAGCCGGGTCTGCGCCGCCTGGTAGCGGGACGACATCTCGTGGCTGACGGAGGCCGCCTGGCGCAGGTTGAGGACGAGCTTCTTGAGCTGGGCGTGCTTCTCGTCCCAGCGGCGGCGCAGCTCCTCGAAGCGGGCGAAGCGTTCGCGGCGGGCCTCGTGGTAGGTGGCGAAGCCCGCGCCGTGCACCCAGGCGTCGGCGCCCGCCGGGCCGGGTTCGAGGGAGACGATGCGCTGGGCGGCGCGGGACAGCAGTTCCCGGTCGTGGGAGACGAACAGGACGGTCTTGCGGGTCTCGGCGAGCCGCTCCTCCAGCCAGCGCTTGCCGGGCACGTCGAGGTAGTTGTCGGGCTCGTCGAGCAGGAGGACCTCGTCGGTGCCGCGCAGCAGGGCCTCCAGCACGAGCCGCTTCTGCTCGCCGCCGGAGAGGGTGCGGACCTGGCGCCACTGGGCCTTGTCGTACGGGATGCCGAGGGCGGCGGTGGTGCACATGTCCCAGACGGTCTCGGCCTCGTAGCCCTGGGCCTCGGCCCAGTCGGAGAGGGCCTGCGCGTAGCGCATCTGGGCGGCCTCGTCGTCGACGGTCATGAGGGCGTGCTCGGCGTCGTCGACGGCGCGGGCCGCCTCCCGCACGCGGGGCGGGGCGACGGAGACGAGGAGGTCGCGGACGGTGGTCTCGTCGCGTACGGAGCCGACGAACTGGCGCATCACACCGAGGCCGCCGCTGACGGTGACGGAGCCGCCGTGCGGTTTCAGCTCCCCGGCGAGCAGCCGGAGCAGGGTCGTCTTGCCCGCGCCGTTGGGGCCGACCAGTGCCACGACGGCCCCTTCCCCCACCCGGAAGGAGGCGTCGCCGAGCAGCGTCCTCCCGTCGGGAAGGCAGTACTCCAGATGCGCGGCTTCGAGGTGACCCATGGGGGCGATTCTGTGGTGCGCGGGCCACGCGGGGCAATCTCGTATTTCGGCTCGCGCCGTCCGCCGTGCGCGTAACCGCGCGTGAGGACCCCCGTCTCGCGCCCGCGGCAGCGCGGGCGGTGACTCGCGGCGGCCGCCCGGTGCCCCGGGCCGCGGGGTCGCGGGCGGGCACCGGGCCGCGGGGCCGCGGGGTCGCGGGGTCGCGGGGTCGCGGGGTCGCGGGGTCGCGGGCTGCGGGCTGCGGGGCCGCTCACCCGACACCGGACACGCTCCGCAAGATTTCGTCACGGCCGGGTACCCGCTGTTCATGAGCCCGGACGTTGACCTCACCGCTCTCGGCCCCGGACGGCACGACGCCCTGCGGGACCGACTCCTCGCCCTGGACTGCCGTCTGTTCGAGACGGCCGCCTCGCGGCACTGGCCCGGCGCCGAGCGGGTGCTGCCCCGGCTGAGCCGCAGCGCCAACCACGGTGTGCTGTGGTTCGCCGTGGCCGCCGCGCTCGCCGCGTCCCGCACGCCCCGGGCCCGGCGGGCCGCGGCCCGGGGGCTCGCGTCCCTGAGCCTGGCGTCCCTGACGATCAACACGGTCGGCAAGCGCAGCGTGCGCCGCGCCCGCCCCGTCCTGGACCCGGTGCCGGTGGTGCGGCAGCTCAAGCGGCAGCCGATCACCACGTCGTTCCCGTCGGGTCACGCCGCGTCCGCCGCGGCCTTCGCGGCCGGTGTCGCCCTGGAGTCCCCGGCCTGGGGCGCGGCGGTGGCTCCGGTGGCCGCGTCGGTCGCGCTGTCCCGCGTCTACACCGGTGTCCACTTCCCCAGCGACGTCCTCGCCGGTGCCGCCCTCGGCGCGGGCGCCGCGCTCGCCGTACGGAGCATGGTGCCGACCCGCGCCCAGCTCACCCCGCCGCCCCGGCCCCGCGCCGGGGCCCCCGCCCTGCCGGAGGGCGCGGGGCTCGTGCTCGTCGCGAACACCGCGGCGGGCAGCGCCGAGCGGGTGCGTGCGCTGCGGGACGCCCTGCCGCGCGCCGAGATCGTGGAGTGCGAGGCGGCCGAGGTGCGGGCGGAGCTGGAGAAGGCCGTCACGCGGGCCGCCGTGCTCGGGGTGTGCGGCGGCGACGGCACGGTGAACGCCGCCGCCGAGGTCGCCCTGCGGCACGGCGTCCCCCTCGCGGTGCTGCCCGGCGGCACCCTCAACCACTTCGCGTACGACCTCGGCGTCGAGGACGCCCGCGACCTGGCTCCCGCCCTGCTGCGCGGCGAGGCCGTACGGGTGGACGTCGGCCGGTTCACCTGCGGCGGCAAGCAGGGCGTCTTCGTGAACACGTGCAGCCTGGGCGTGTACCCGGAGCTGGTGAGGGAGCGGGACCGGTGGTCGCGGCGGATCGGGAGCTGGCCCGCCGGGGTGCTCGCCGCGCTGCGGGTGCTGCGCGGCGGGCGGCACCCGCTGCGGGTCCGGCTGCGGGGCCGCGACCGGCCGCTGTGGCTGCTGTTCGCCGGGAACGGCACGTACCACCGCATGGGCCTGGCCCCGGGGCGGCGGCTCGACATGGCGGACGGGCAGCTCGACGTGCGGGTGGTGCACGGCGGCGGCAGGCCAGCGGTGCGGCTGCTCGCCGCGGCTCTCGCCGGGCCGCTGACCCGCTCCCCCGCGCACGCCGCCGTCCAGGTGGGCCGGCTCCGCCTCGACGGCGTCGCGCCCGGCACCCTCCTCGCCTACGACGGTGAGGTCACCGAGGTGGAGGGGCGGGTGACGCTGGAGAAGCTGCCCGAGGCGCTGGTGGTCTACCGCCCGCTGCACGGGAGCACCTGATCGGCCGTCAATTCCCTTTCGGGAAGGGGCCGTCGGACGCCCTCGGTGCCGCACGGAGAAATCTTTATCGGAAACAGGTCTGATTCCCGCTTTTGGGGACACTCGATTGACAGGAGGTAAGCCGATTATGATTCCACTTCTTCTTGTCCTGTTGCTCGCCGTCCTTCTTTTCGGTGCCGGATTCGCCGTCAAAGTCCTGTGGTGGCTGGCGATAGCGGTGCTCGTGCTGTGGCTGCTGGGTTTCCTCGTGCGCGGCACCACCGCGAGCGGTGGCAGGGGCCGGTGGTACCGCTGGTGAACGGCGGTCTGTGAGGCGCGGCCTCGGACGCGCGTGTGACGTACGGGAGGGGCCCGGCCAAGCGGCCGGGCCCCTCCCGTACGCGCGGGAATCTCAGGCGAGCGGGGCGGGAGTCACGTATCGCACCGCGTTCTCGAATGCCACCCCGTGGCTCTTGACGTCGATGGAGATGCGGTCACCGTCGGCGATGGAGAACCCCTGGTGGAAACTCGCCTCGTCGGCGCCCAGCAGCACGTAGTTGACGAGGCCCGGGCGGCGTACCGCGGGGAACGAGAACAGGTGCTCCACCATGTCCCGCACCCGGAAGTACAGGGCGTCGGCGCCGCATTCGAAGCTGCCTTCCCAGGCGGTCGCTCCGTCCCGCCGGATGGTGACCCGGCCGTTCACCGAGCGCGGCGGCTCACCGAGGAACAGCCAGGGCGCGACGGTCGTGTCGCACAGTTTGCAGTACGGGTTGTAGCCGGGGTCCTTGCGGTGCAGGCCGATGTCGCACAGGTCGTTGCCGAAGGTGTAGCCGGCGTAGTGGGGGGTCCCGTCGGCGTCGTTGACGTAGACGAGGACGACTTCGGGTTCCTCGATGAGGGCGACCGGCTCGCCCGGCACGGTCAGGGTGTCGCCGGGCATCCGGATCCAGTCGCCGAACCCCTTGAAGAACCACTTCGGCGGGGTGAACTCGCCCTCGGGCGCGCTCTGCCCGCCCCACTTCTTGCGGTGCGTGCCCATGAAGCCGCTCAGCAGGGCCTTCCCGGAGGCCTCCGGGAGCATCGGCGGCAGCATCCGCAGGTCCGGGTCGTCGGCGGGGACGGTGACGGCGGTGGCGTCGTCGGCGAGGGCGGCGCGCAGCGCGTCCGGCGAGCCGCCGGTGGCGACGACGGCCGCCGCGAGCTGCCCGTCGGCCACCGGGTACAGCGTCTGCGGCGCACCGGTTCCGGGCAGGCCGAAGCCGACGTGGCGGCGCCCCTGGTACAGGACCTCGAAGAGCAGCGGATCAGACATGGAAGACAGACCTCCGGTGGGAGAGACGGGGGAAGGGGGCTGGGCGGGCTCAGGTGTCGCGCGCCCCGTCCGTGAGGGCGGACAGGACCTCGGCGACGCGGTCGACCGCCGCCCCGATCCAGGGCAGTGCGAGCGGGTCGGGCGCCGCCAGGGCGGCGTCGCGCTGTTCGTCGGTGTCGCCGTAGAGCCTGCTGGTGGCGGCCCGGATGCGCAGGGCGGAGTCCGCCTCGCCGAAGGCGCTCGCGGGCAGGACGCCCAGGCCGTGCCGGTCGGTCAGCCAGCGGGCCAGGTCGTCGCCGCCGTGCACGCCGTGGGCGTGTGCCAGATGGGCGCGCAGCGGTGTGAAGTCGGGGTAGAGGTAGCTGGTCGCGCGGACCGGGGGCAGGACCGCCCCGGCCGCGGTGAAGCGGCCGGCGACCGCGCGGACGACGGTCTCGTGCAGTCTCCGGCCCGCCGCGACGTGCGCGGTGATCTCCGGGGGTTCGGCGAAGGCGTACGCGGCGGCCGTCTGCACGGGGGCGGGCGGGCTGGACCAGATCTGGCTCGCGACGGAGACGAGCCGGGTGTGCAGCGCCCGGCCGATGTCGCTGTCCGGGAGCCGGGCCACGCCGGTGCGCCAGCCGCCGAGGGCGAGGTTCTTGGTGAGGCCCGTGGTGACGACGGTGCGTTCCGGCGCGTGCCGGGCCGGGGACTCGGCGGGCGCGGAGGTGTCGTAGACGAGGTCGCAGTAGATCTCGTCGGAGACGACGACCAGGTCGAGTTCGCGGGCGGCCCGTGCCAGCCGGAGCACGGTGCCGCGCGAGGCGACGGTGCCGGTCGGGTTGTCCGGCACCGTCACGATCACCGCCCGCGGGTCGTGGCCCGCGGCCCGCGCGAGGGTGACCGCCTCGCGCAGCCGCTCCGGGTCCGGCACCCCGCCCTCGCCGGGCGGGGTCGGCACCGTGACGGGGTGTGCCCCGGCGAGCCTGGCCTGGGCCGCGTAGCTCACCCAGCTCGGCACCGGCACGACGACGTCCCCGCCGATGGCCAGCAGCAGTGCGAACAGCAGCGGTTTGCTGCCCGGACCGGCCACGACCAGCCCGGGGTCCACGGCGAGGCCGCGGCGGGCCCAGTAGCCGGCGGCGGCGGCGCGCAGCGCCTCGCTTCCGGCGACCGGGCCGTAGGCGTTCTCACCGGCCGCGGCGGCGAGCCGGTCCCGCAGCGCGGGGTGCGCGGGCAGGCCGATCTCGCCGCTGGTCATCGAAAGGATCTGCTCGCCTGCGGCACGCCGGCGGGCCATCGCCGCGTCGGCGGCGAGGGTCGCCGACATGGAGACCGGGGCGGGTCGGGGCATGGTCGGGCTCCAAGCGGGGGGAGGGGTCAGGGCGTCCCGGCGTACGACTGCCGCAGTTGTGCCTTGCGGACCTTGCCGGTGAGGGTCTTGGGCAGGGCGGGCAGCAGTTCCAGGCGGTCCGGGAGGAAGCGGGCGTCGTGGCCGCAGTCCGTCAGGTGGGCGCGGATCTCGTCCAGGGACAAAGTGGCCCCGGTGTCCGGTACGACGACCGCGCAGATCACGGTGGCGTCGCCGCCGACCGGGGACGGCAGGCCCACCAGGGCGGCCTCGACCGCCTTGGGGTGGCTGCCGATGACGGCCTCCAGTTCCGTCATGGGGGCGACGAGGCCGTCGCGGACGATCGCGTCGCGGGCCCGGCCGACGATCCGTATGCCGCCGCGGCCGTCGTCCCTGGCCAGGTCGCCGGTGTCGAACCAGCCGTCCTCGGACAGGTCGGCCGCGAACGCCTCCTCGCGGCGGTGGTAGCCGAGCGCCAGGGACGCGCCGCGCACCCTGAGCCGGCCGACCGTGCGGCCCTCGCCGTCCCGGCCGGTGGGGTCGATGCGGGTCTCCATGGCGTCGATGGCCCGCCCGTTGCTGCGGGCCGCCCAGGCTTCGGGGTCCTCGGGGCGGGTCATGGTGACCGGGCCGTTCTCCGACATCCCCCACAGCGAGTGGGCGCGCGCGCCGAGCGTTTCGAGGACCTCGTCCGCGAGCTCGGTGAGGACCGGCGCGGAGCCGATCACGACGTGCCGCAGGGAGGTGGTGTCCCGTTCCTCGGCGCGCATGGAGGCGGCGACGTCGGCGAGTGTCGCGGGCGGCCCGTACAGGAGGTTGGCTCGGTAGCGTTCGACGAGGTCGAGCAGGGCCTCGTTCCGGCGGACGTCCTGGAAGGCGACGGTGCCGCCGAGCATGACGCCCGCGAGGACGCCCTGCGCGAAGCCGGAGTAGTGGATGAGCGGGGTCGAGACGGCGGCGACCCAGTCGGCGCCGAGGCCGAAGGCGTCGACGTAGCCGCGGATCGCCGAGTGGACGGTGTTGGGGCTGTGCAGGACGCCCTTGGACTCGCCGGTGGTGCCGGAGGTGAACAGCACCACGAACGGCTCGTCCGCCCCGAGCGCCAGGCCGTCCAGGGTCTTCGCGGCGCCGGGCTCGTCCTCGCGGGCGGTGGCCGCCATGTGGTCGTGGAAGGGGAGCGCCCCGTCCGGCACCGGCCCGTCCACGACCAGGACGTGGTCCAGGGTGGGCAGTTCGTCCTTGAGGCGGGTGACGATCTCCGCCAGCGGGGTGCCGGACCACTGCGGGAGCGTGACGCACACCCGGGCCCGGGTGAGGCCGAGGCGGTGGCGCAGTTCCTCCTCCGGGCAGATCGGCGACAGGGGGCAGATGACGGCGCCGACGCGCATGCACGCGAAGATCAGCGGCACCATTTCCCACCGGTTGGGCAGTTGCACGGCGACGAAGTCGCCGCGGCGCACCCCGAGGTCGTGCAGTGCCAGCGCGAACCGGTCGGTGAGCCGGGCGAGTTCGGCGTAGTCGAGGGTGTCGGTGCGGGACTCGGCGACACGGCGCGCGGCGACGGCGAGTTTGCGGGGCTGTTCGCGGGCCTGGCGGTCGAGGTCGTCGAGGAAGGTGTCGTCGCGCCACCAGCCGCGCCGGCGGTACTCGGCGGCGCGTGCGGCGGCGGGCAGGAGGGCGAGGGCGGCGTGCCCGGGGAAGTCCCCGGCCGGCGTGTGCGGGGTGGTCATCCGCGCTCCTTGTGTCGGACCGTCAGCAGCTCGGGCAGGGGGTCGCCGGCGCGTGCCGCGGCGATGTCCATGAGGTCGCGGGTGTTGCGTCGCACGCAGTCGGCGACCCAGTCGAAGACCCAGTCCTTGCGGGCGTCGGCGGGCAGTTCGAAGGGGACGACGCGGGTGACGGCGAGGGCGGCCGAGGCGGCGCCGCCGATGTTGGCGATGACGCCCGGGACCAGCAGGGCGCCGGAGGCGCGCATCTTCTCGCGGGCCTCGGCGGTGGAGGCGATGTTGGCGCCCTCGACCACCAGGGAGGCGCGTAAGCGGTGGGCGTTGCCGTCGTTCAGGGCGTGCTTCTGTGCCGCGAGGATCAGCAGGTCGGCGTCGACGTCGAGCCAGGCGTCCGGTTCGGTGGAGACGGTGACCTGCTGGGGGAGCCGGGTGCGGTCGATCCGGCCGAACTCGTCGGTGACGGCGATCAGGTCGGCGACCGGGAGGCGGTCGGCGCTGAGGGTGCCCTCGATGTCGGCGACACCGACGATCACGTGGCCGCGGTCCTCCAGGAACCGGGCGACGGCCCTGCCCACGGCGCCGAAGCCCTGCACGACGACCCGGGCCGGTCCGCCGCCGCCGCGCTGCTCCAGCGCGGTGACCGCCGCGACGCCGACGCCGTGCCCGGTGCAGTCGATGAGCGGCTCGTAGTACGTGCGCCAGTCCATCGGCATGTCGGGCGCGCCCAGCCGGTGGCGGGGGTCGTAGCCGGCGGTCTCGAAGAAGACGGCGCGGTCGGCGGGGGTGACGCCCATGTCGATGCCGAGGTGGATGCCGCCGTGCAGCAGCGGCTTGACGGTGCGTCCGAAGGTGCGGAAGGTCTCCAGGCGGTCGCCGCCGTCGGCGACGATGCCGCCCTTGGCGCCGCCGATGCGCAGGCCGGCGAGGGTGAACTTCTGCGTCATGTCACGGGCGAGGCCGGTCACCTCCTCCTCGGTGACGGTGGGCGTCATGCGGACACCGCCCATGCCGAGGCCGTCGTACAGGGAGTCGACGACGACCCAGCTCCGGATGCTGCCGCCGCTGCCGTTCAGGTGGACGGTGAGGGCAGGCTTGCGCGTGGGGTCCAGTTCAGTCATGCCACGTCCTTGGGTGCGTGAGATACGGGATGGCGTGCGGCGCGGTGGCCGTCACCGGTAGAGCTGGGCGAAGCCTCGCAGGATCTCCAGACCGTCGCTGCGGAACTCCAGATGTGCCTGCGCGCCGAGGATCCGGCCGTCGTCGGAGCTCAGGAACTCCACGGGCGCGTGCTCGGAACGGCCGATGGAGCGGAATCCGTCGGGGGCCTCCTGGAGGTAGAGGGTGTGCCGGTGGAACACCGTCACGGTCGGTTTGACGTAGGTGAAGAGCGGCTCTTCCTTGTCGACCCTGGCCTGGTGGCCGCCGACCCGCTGCGGCCCCTCGGCGAGGCGTCCGCCGGCCGCGACGGCGAGGATCTGCATGCCGCCGCAGATGCCGAAGACGGGTACGTCGCTGCCCATGACGAGGTCGACGAGCGGCTTGTAGTGGTCGCGGTCGTAGGCCCTGACCTTGGTGCCGCTCAGGACGATCGCCTGGTGGCGGCCGTCGAGCCGGGCGGGTACGGAGGCCGCGTCGACCACGTCGGTCTGCGAGCCGAGGTGCTCGAAGCGTGCCCTGAGCTGTTTCAGGGACAGGGTGCCGTTGTTGACGATCAGCACACGGGATTGCGCCACGTGCTCGCTCCTCAGGTGGGGGTGATGACGGTGCCGGTACGGGCGGCGAGCAGGTCGGTGACGGGCGCGCTGCCGATCACGACGCGCCGCACGCCCCGGTCCAGGGCCTCGCCCGCGGCCCGCAGCTTCTTGCGCATGCCTCCGGTGGCGCCGTTGTCCCGGAAGGAGGCGGCGGCGCCGGCGGAGATCCGGTGCACCGGGCGGCCGTCGACCAGCAGGTGGGCGACGTCGGTGACGAGGACCAGGTCGGCGGCCCCGGTGGCGCCGGCGAGGGCGGCCGCGGCCCGGTCGGCGTCGGTGTTGACCTCCTGGCCCGCCGCGTTGCGGGCCAGCGGGGTGACGAGGTGGGCGTGGCCGGGCCGGAGGTCCTTCAGCGGGGCGGGGTCGACGCCGGTGATGGGGCCGACGAGGTTTTCCAGCTCGACGAGCTGCTTCTCGCGCCACCACCAGCGTTCCGCCTCGCCCGCGCCGACCAGGCCGTCGCTGCCGAGGAGGCGTTCGCCGGTGATGCCGCGCCGCCGGAGCCGGTCGAGGACCTCCTCGCCGAGGCGGGCGCTGACGGTCTTGATGTCGGCGATGACCTCCTCGGTGGTCCAGCGGCTCTGGTTGCCGTACCGGTCGCGCAGGATCGCCGACGGCTCGCCGTAGCGGGGTCTGAGGCGTCTGAGGGGCTTGGACCAGCCGTGCACGAGGATCAGCGGGCTGCTCCGCCCGTGCCGGGCGAGGTCGTCCCACCAGGTGCCGTCGAGGTCGTCGAGGCAACTGCCGCCCAGCTTCACGACGGTCGGCGGCGGTTGCGGGGCCCGGGCGCTCATGCGGGCACCACCGGCTGCATCGTCAGCCCCGTCTCCTCGGGCAGGCCGAAGCGCAGGTTGGTGACCTGAAGGGCCTGGCCCGCGGCGCCCTTGACGATGTTGTCGAGGGCGGCGAGCACGACGATCCGGCCGCCTTCGGCGTCGTGCAGGACCGTCACGTCGCAGAAGTTGGAGCCGAGGACGGCCTGCGGGTCGGGCACCGGGATCATCGTCTCGGTGTGCCGCCGCACCCGCACGAACCGCTGCCCCTTGTAGAAGCGCAGGTAGGCGCGTTGCAGCTCGCGCTGGTCCACCGCGTCGTCGGTGAAGACGTAGCTGCTGGTCATCAGTCCGCGCACGTGCGAGACGCCGTACGCGGACATGGTCAGCGAGCCGACCGTGCCGGGTTTGCTCCGTCCGAGGAAGTCCCCGACCTCGGCCGCGTGCCGGTGCCCCGTGGGTGAGTACGGGGAGATCGCGCCGCTGCGGAAGGGGTGCAGGTCGGCGGTGCGCAGGTGCAGACCGCCGCCGCTGGAGCCGCTCTTGCCGTCGACCACGACCGTGTGCAGGTTCAGGCCGAGTCCGAGGGTGAGCGGTGCCAGACCGAGGGTGATCGCGGTGGCGTAGCAGCCGGGCAGGGAGATCAGCGCGGCGTCGGCGAGCTGGTCGCGGATCAGTTCCGGAACGCCGTACACGAACCGGTCCGCGAGGTCGGTGCGCCGCTCGACCTGCGGGTACCAGCGGTCGTGCAGTTCGGATGAGCGGATGCGGAAGGCGCCGCTGAGGTCGACGAGGACGGGCACCCGGTCGGCGAGCAGCGCCGCCAGTTCGGCGGAGACGGGTGCGGGGGTCGCCAGGTAGAGGACGTCGACGCGGTCGGCGACGTCCTCGGTGACCGCCTCCACGGTCAGGCCCAGGTCGAGGCGGAGCCCGGGGTGCAGTTCGGCGGGGCGGCGGCCGACGTGGGAGGAGCCGCCGAGGAAGGTCAGCTCCATGCCGGGGTGCTGGGTGATGAGCCGGATGAGTTCGCCGCCGGCGATGCCGGAGGCGCCGACGACTCCTGCGCGGATCATGCGACCAGCTCCCGCACGTACCGGGCGACGGCGGACGCGGCGTCCACGCCGGTGGCCGTGGCGACGCCCCGGAAGCCGGGAGCGTGGTTGACCTCGTTGACGACGTAGCCGTCCCCGGTGCGGAACAGGTCCACGCCGTAGACGCCGGGGCCGAGTTCGGCCACCACCCCGTCCACGATCTTCACCACGTCGGGGTCGTGGGCGGCGGCGCGGCTGGTGTTGCCGAGCGCGGCGTTGTTGCGCCAGTCGGTGCCGCCGCTGACGAACTCGGCGGCCCCGATCATCTCCTCCCCGACGACGAGGCACCGCACGGAGGTGCCGCCACCGAGATAGGGCTCCACCAGGCAGGCCTGTTCGAAGGCGTGCCCGAGGTCCTCGACGTAGTCGTACACGGACGGCGCGAGGTCGGTGTCGCGCAGGAGGGTGACGCGCTTGCCCATGCCGCCGAAGACGGGCTTGAGCACGAGCGGCGTCTGAAGCTCCTGAAGGGCCTTGTCGAAGTCGCGGCGGGACAGGACGAGGCGGAAGTCCGGCACGGGCACCCCGGCGGTGCGCAGCGCGGCGCGCAGGAGCGCCTTGTTCTCGCACAGGTGGATGGCGCGGGCCGTGTTCAGGGTCAGCACCCCGGCCGTCTCGGCGAGGCTGGCGATGAGCCCGCCGCGGGTGTAGCTGCGGCTGCGCACCAGCACCGCGTCGAAGGCCCGCAGGGACGGGGCGTCGGGGTGGCCGAGGCACAGGGACTCGTCGTTGACCCAGTCGACCGTCAGGCCGGCCCGGGGCGCGGCCTCCATCAGCCGGCGTTCCTCCCAGGCGATGCGGTCCGCGACGACGGCAACCGATCCGGCCATGTCACTGGCCCCAGTCGCGGAGCTGTACTTCCACCATCTGCAGGCTCAGCCGGCCGTCGCGCACGTCCTCGACGCGCAGGGTGAGCATGCACTCGGGGCAGGAAAGGGTCTCGCCCGTCACCATCGGCGGCACGGTCAGATCGGTCTCGCACTCGGGGCATTCGCCGGTGAGGGTGGCTGTGGTCATGGGTGACTCCTGGGTCCGTTCGGGGGCTTGAGCGTGGGAAGGGGGCGGGGCGGGTTCAGGCGGCCTGGAAGTCGGTGGCGGCCTTGCGGACGGCGTCCCGGTCGAGCAGCGCCCGGCCGGTGCGCTCCTGGCGTTCGACGAGCCAGGGGGTGAAGGCGTCGACGTCGACGTCGAGGCCCGAGCCGTCCAGCGCCCACTTCACCAGGGCCGGGGTGAGGCGGGTGCGCACCCGCAGTTCCCGCGCGTTGCCGACGAGTTCGGCGGGCAGCGTCTCGTAGTCCTCGGGGTGGGTGAGCTGGCCGGGCAGTTCGTAGGCGAAGGCGTGCGGGGTGGTCGGGCCCGACTGGAATGCCTCGCCGAGTCCGGCGCCCTCCAGGGCGACCCGCGAGAGTTCGGTGAGGTGGGACAGGTCGAAGCGGGTGTCGCCGTGGATGACCCGCAGGGACGTGAGGAGCTCGGCCAGCGGGGCGTTGCCGCCGCGTTCGCCGATGCCGCCGACGGTCGCGGAGATCCAGCGCGCGCCCGCGCGGACGGCGGCGAGCGAGTTGGCGACGGCCATGCCCAGCATGTTGTGGGAGTGGATCTCGATCTCGGAGCCGTCGATGACGGTGAGGTCGCCGATCACCTCCTCCATCTGCCACGGCGAGAGGTGGGCGACCGTCTCGGCGAGCCGGAACCGGTCGGCGCCCGCCTCGAACCCGGCGGTGACGTAGGGCACGAGGCGCTCCCGCGGGGTGCGGGCCGCGTCCTCGCCGCTGAAGGTGACGTGGAAGCCGCGTTCCTTGGCCTGCATGATCGCCGAACGCGCCAGCGTGTGGAGGAACTTCGCGCTCGGCGTGCCCAGTTTCAGCCGGGCGTGCGCCTCGGAGGTGGGGATGGAGTACATGATGTGGCGGACGCCCAGCCGTTCGGCCTCGTCGAGGGCCCTGGCGACCTGCTGGCGGTCGCGCACCACGACGAGCGTCATGCTGCGTTCGGGGCCGACGGCCTCGTGGGTGGCGAGGACCAGGTCGGCGTCCTTGGAGCCGGGCCCGGAGACCATGCCCACCTCGACCAGTTCGACGCCGGTCCTCACCAGCAGCCCGGCGATGACGGCGGCGTGGCGGGGGGCGAACTCGACGCCGGCCATGTGCGCGGAATCCCGCAGCGTCGCGTCGGATATGCGGGGCGGAATCGGTGTTCGGGAAATGTCGCCTGTTGCTTCCATGGGCTTTCGCTCCTTCTTTCCGCAGGGACGGGAACCGGAGGGTTTCGGTACGGGGCCGGGTCCGGGACTCGGCGTGGGCCCGGTGAGCGATGCCGCTCACACTTCCGTGACGTCCCGGGGGGCGACAAGGGGTGGGAAAGTCAGGGCTCCGTCCGGAAGTGTCAAGGAATGTGAGGACGGACAGGTGATGCAAAGCCGGTGTGCGCCCGCGGTCATTTCCGGTCGGCGCACCTGCCGTTCTCCGGTGGTGCGCCCTACGGTGCCGCCATGGACCTTTTCTCACAGCCCAGGCTCGGAGTCGTCGTACCGCCGGAGAACCCCACGGCGGAACCGGAGTTCCATCATTTGCTCGGCGCCTCGATGAATGTGTACGCCGCACGTTTCCCGGTGACTCCCGGAATGGACCTCAGGGAGATGCTGGAGGGTTACAACCGTGTCCTTCCCGACACGCTCGGCGCGTTCGGCGGCATGCGGCTGGACGCGGCCGTGGTGGCGTGCAGCGCCTCGCACTACCTGCTGGACCCGGACGGCGACCGCGCGCTGTGCGAGGAGTTGTCGGAGCGCGTCGGCTTTCCCGTGGCGTCCTCGACGCAGGCGATCCTCGACGCGTGCGGGGCGCTCGGCGTGACGCGTCTGACCCTGGTCTCGCCGTACCAGCCGTGGCTGACCGACACCTCGCGCGCGTTCTGGGAGCGGGCCGGGCTGACGGTGGACGACGTGGTCCTCGTCCCCGCCGGCCGCTCCCCCGGCGGGGCGGACCTCTTCGACCCCTACCGGGTCACCCCGCGGACGGTCCTCGGCCGCATACGGGACCGCCGCGTCCCCGACGACGCGGCGCTGCTGTTCACCGGCACGGGCATGGGCACCCTGGCCGCCCTCGCCCGGCTGGCCGACGAGCAGCCGGGCCGCACCCTGCTGTCCTCGAACCTGGCGTCCGCCTGGTGGGCCCACCGCGTGACGAAGGCGTCCACGGACGGCACCCACGCGTTGTTGCGCCGCCTGGAACAGCCGGCGGCCTGACAGGAAAGAGGTCCCGGGGTGTGCCCGTGTGCGCACCCCGGGGCCTTATTCGCGTATCGGGGTGACTTTCACGGATTTCCCGTGCGGGGACATCAGCTCACATGCCCCATTCGATAGCCGACACCGCGTACCGTGATGATCCATCCGCCGGAGCCGAGTTTCGCCCGCAGGCTGCTCACATGCGTATCGATGGTGCGGCTCGTCTTGGACCAGTTGCTGCCCCACACCTTCGCCATCAGTTCCTGCCGGGTCACCACCGTGTCGGGATTGGCGGCCAGTGCGTGCAGCAGCTCGAATTCCTTCGACGTGACATCGACGAGCCGGTCCCGCAACCGCACCTCCCGGGTGCGCGGATCGATGTGCAGCGGCTTGAGCGAAATACTCCCCGAAGGCGCGGAGGCGGGTCTCGCGCGGCGCAGCACCGCTTCGATGCGGGCCCCGATCTCCCGGAACCCCCAGGTTTTCGTGACACAGTCGTCGGCGCCCGCCTTGAGGGCCAGGACCCTCTCCAGTTCCTCGTCGAGACGGGTGAACGCGATCAGCGGGACGTCGCTCTGGGCGCGCAGCGACTGGCACACCTCCAGACCGTCGATGTCGGGCAGTTCCAGGCACAGCAGCACCAGGTCCGCGTCGCGGTACATCCGCAGGGTGAGGCCTCCGGTGTCGATGCTGCGGGCGGCGTACCCCTGCCGGCGCAGAGCGCGCACGAGGGCTTGGGCGGCGGAGTCGTCCGGCTCCACCACGAGGACGTTTCTCACGCGGCCAGGCCCTTCCTCGTCAGCATCTCGCCCCGTCAGCTCGCGGCCTCGACCGGCGGCGCGGCCGCCTCCGCCCGCGGTCCGGCCGTGGGAGCGCGGCCGGACCCGGCCCACAGATGGTGGAAGGCGTACGCGGCGGAGGCCATGGTCCTGTGGTGGTGCCAGCCGGGGAAGGACCGGCCCTCGAAATCGAGCACGCCGAAGCGTTCGCGCAGGGCGCGGAGGGCGGTCTGGACGGCGTCCTGGCCCCGCACCAGCGCCATGACCTCCTCCACGCCCCGGTCGGTGAGGCTGGTGATCCAGTACCGGGCCGGGCGCTGCCGGTCCGGCGAGAGGTGCTTGAGGACGTGGTAGGTGGCGGAGGAGGCGTCGGGGCGCACGGCGCCGCGCCGCCGGGGCAACTGGACGGTTCCGGCGTAGACGTGGACGAGGGCCGTCCCGGCGGGGCCGTCGGCCGGCTGGCAGGCGATCACCTGGGACTGCCGGGAACGCCGCACCTCCATCAGCTCGCCGATCCGGGTCACCGTCTCCGCGCGCCCCGCGAGCACCAGGTGGTTCGGGTCGACCTCGCACACGGTGTGCAGCCGGTGCCGGGCGAGCCCGCCGAGCACCCCGCCGGCGTCCTCGCACCGGGTGAGGTCGAGCACCCACGGCAGTCCCGGGAGCCGGGGCTGCGCGGCGACTCCGGCGGCGTGGTCGAGGACGTAGGCGCGCACCGGCCGGGCGGTCTCCACGTCGGGGATGCGCGCCCGCAGCCTGCGCCGCCGGTCCTCGGACCATTCGTCGTCGAGGACGAGGCTCCAGTCCACGGGGAAGCAGCGGGCGCCCGCGGCGAGGAAGAGACCCACGGCCCGCTGGCAGTTGACGGTCAGCCCGGTCGCGGTGTCCCTGCGGCGGTGCACGCCCACGGAGTGCTCGCCGCGCTTGGGGATGACGAGTTCGGCGACGGTCCAGGCGTAGGGCGCGGCGCTCGCGGCGATCCGCTGGGCGAGCCGGCGGCGTACGGGCTCCCAGGCCCAGGGACTGGAGTTGATGAACTGGCGCAGGCCGTGCGCCGCGGTCGCGGGCAGCGACTCGGTCTGCGCGATCCGCCGCAGCGTCTTCTTCCCGGTGGCCCGCAGCAGCCCGCGCAGGTACGCGCGTGCCCAGCGGCGTTGCTCCGCCCGGTGGAGCGGGGTGAAGATCTCGTCGAGGAACGTCTGCAGAAGCACCTCTTCGCCCGCCGCGGCCAGGGGTAACCCGCTTGACGACATGTGAGACACGCCCCCTCGCAACTCGTGGCCCGCTCCCCTGTGGGGGTGCGGCGCCTCCACCTCCATAAAAATACCGTCTCGAAGGAAAATTTCACGGGTCGCGCGTCGACTTCGGGACTTCACATCCTGACCAGCGCCGACGGTGCCCGCTCGGCCGCCGCACGGCGCCCCGGGTGGGGCGGAGGAGGGGGACGGGGCGCTTCCGGGGGCGGCGCGGGACGACGGGTGGCCGCCGAGGACCGGGTGACGGTCCTCGGCGGCCGGGTCCGACGCGGCCGGGCACGGAGGACGGCCGGGGCCGACGTTCCCGGTTCCACGGACGGCCGGTACCGCCTCACCAGGCCCCGCGGACGGCCGGGGTCGCCGTTCCCGGCTCCACGGACGGCCGGGGCCGCCTCACCAGGCCCACGGACGGCCGGGGACACCGCGCCCGGGCACCGAGGACGGCCAGTACGACCCCGCCGGGGGCCAGGAGGGCCGGGACCGCGCCGCCGGGCACCGCGGACGGCCGGTGCCGACGCGCCCCGGACGCGGAAGCGGAAGACGATCGGTACCGCCCCACCGGGCCCCGCCGGACGGCCGGTACCGCCTCACCGGCCCCGCCGGACCGCCGCTCCCGCCTCACCGGCCCCGCCGGACCGCCGCTCCCGCCTCCATGGACGACCGGTGCCGACGTGCCGGGGCCCGTCCGTCCGTCGTACGGGGCCCGGTGCGGCTCCGGCCGCCTCGTGCCCTCCTCGCGTCGCTCTACGAGACGAGCCGCTTGGCGGGGAAGCCGTGGCTGCGGAAGACGACCACGACCACGAGCACCGGCAGCAGGAGGATCAGCATCGCCCACGGGAACGAGTCGCTGCCCAGTGTGTCGAGGAGGACGCCGCCGATGACTCCGGCGGCCGCCATGGCGACGTTCCACAGCGTCACGAGCATCGCCTGGGCGGCGTCGGCGGCCGAGTCCCCGCCCGCGTCACCGGCGGCGGTCTGCAGCAGGGTGGGCACGCCGCCCCAGCCCAGACCCCACAGGAACGCGGCGACGTAGACGAGGGCCGTGGTGTCGGCGAGCACCGCCAGCAGCGCCGCGGAGACCGCGACCAGCAGCACACTGGCGATGCTGAGGGAGCGCAGGCGGTGGTGGATGTGGGCGCCCACGATCCAGATGCTGAGCAGCGAGGCCACACCGAACACGAGCAGCACCAGGTCGGTGCTGCTGCCCATGTCGAGGTCCTCCAGGAAGGTGGCCACGTAGGCGTACAGGATGGTGTGGGCGAGGACGAAGACGAGGGTGACGAACAGGACCGGGGTCACGCCCGGGACCTTCAGCGCCCGCAGCATCTTCGGCCGCTCGCCGCGCTCCGAGCCCGGGTAGTCCGGCACGGCCGCGCCGATCCACGCGAGCAGGACCACCGTGAGCACGGTCATGCTCAGGAACGCCACGCGCCAGCCGACCGTCTCGCCGAGGAAGGTGCCCGCGGGCACACCGAGCGAGAGCGCGACGGGGATGCCCGCCATGGCGATGGCGATCGCCCTGCCCTGGAGGTGGACGGGGGACATGCGGCGCGCGTACCCGGCGAGCAGGGCCCAGGCGAGGCCGGCGGCGACGCCCGCGACGAAGCGCGCCACCATCGTCAGCCCGTAGTGGGAGGAGACGGCCGTGACGGTGTTGGCCAGCGCGAAGCCCGCCATGGCGGCCAGCAGCAGCCGCTTGCGCCGCCATCCGGCGGTGGCCGCGGTCAGCGGTATCGCGGTCAGGGCGGTGCCGATCGCGTAGATCGTCACGGTCTGCCCGGTGGCCGACTCGCTCACGTGGAGGTCGTCGCTCATGGCCGGGAGCAGGCCCGCGGGGAGGGTCTCGGTGAGGCTGGTGATGAAGACGGCGACGGCGAGGGCCAGCAGGGCGAACAGCGGGAGCTTCTGCGGCTCCTCGCCCGCGCCCCGTGCGGCCGGCGCGGCGCCGGCGTCCTCACCGGGCACGACCGCGGCATCGGGTGAACTGCTCATGTCATTCGACTCCGGTTTTCCTGGGGGGTGGTGCGTTCGACCGCACCGGGGCAGGGGATTCGGCCGCGACGGGCCGGGGGGTTACGGCTCCGGCCGGTGGAGACCGCCGTCGACCGGGAGGCGGGCGCCCGTGGTGAACGTCGCCTCCGTGGCCAGGAACAGCGCGGCCCGCGCCACCTCCTCGGACGAGCCCGGACGGCCCAGCGGCGGCAGCGAGGCGCCCGCCGCCGGCACCTCGATGCAGTCGGGGGCCACGGCGTTGACGCGGATGCCGCGGGAGGCCAGTTCCGAGGCCAGCTCCCACAGGGCGGCCGGGGCCGGCGCGGCGGAGGTGAGGACGACCGCTCCCCCGTCGTTGAGGCGGGGCAGCAGCGGACGCACCGCGGACACGGCGTCGGCGAACACGAGGTCCACGCCCCCGTCGGGCCCGGGGCCGTGCTCGGGGCCCTGTCCGGTCCGGCCGCCCGCGTCGCCGTGGACGACGACGCGGGCGGCCGAGCCCAGCTCGGTGCGCGCGTCCGCCCGCTCACCGGCGCTGCGCACGGTCAGCAGCACGTGCGCGCCTCCTTCCACGAGGCGCTTGGCGATGGCCAGACCGATGCCGGTGGCCTGGCCGAGGACCACGGCCCTCAGGCCCGCGTACCTGGTCATGCCTCTCGCTCCTTCCGGCGGTCCCGTCGCCGGGCATGCGGCATCCCGGCCGGACCCACTGTGCGGGCGGGCACTTCGGAATAGCTTCGGAAAGACTTCGGAAAGACCTCGGGAGGACGCGGGGCCGCTTCGGGCCCGCCGCCGTCCGGTCGGCGGGCTACCTCTGTCGGACGGTCCGACATGCTCCCTCTGTCGGACGGTCCGACATGCTCCCTCCGGCGGACGGTCCGCCGTGCTCTCTCCGACCGACGGTCCGACTTATCTCCCTCCGACGGACGGTCGGCCGCCCCACTCTCACGGACGGTCGGCCTGCCCCTTCCCACGGACGATCGGCCTGCCCCTCTCCGACGGACGGTCGGCTACCGCCCTCCGACGGGCGGTCGGCTGGTGCTCTGCGACGGCCCGTCGGCGGCGCGCTCCCGGTGGGCGTGGCGCGGGCATGTACGGTGACCGGCATGCGGTTTGGGGTGCTCGGGCCACTCATGGTGTGGGAGCAGGGGGAGGCGGTCCGGGTCCCCGAGGTGAAGGTCCGGGCGCTGCTCGCGCAGCTCCTCGCGCACGAGGGACGCCCGGTCTCCGTGGACCGCCTGGTGCACGGCCTGTGGGGCGACGCCCCGCCCGGCAACCCGGCGGGCGCCCTCCAGGCCAAGGTGTCCCAGCTCCGCCGGGTCCTCGGCCGGGAGCGCGTGGTGCGGCAGGCCCCCGGCTACCGGCTGCTGCTCGACCCGGACCGCGACGAGGTGGACGCCGAGCGGTTCCGCGCCCTCGTCGCCGGGGCCCGCCCCGTCCGCGACCCCCGGGCCCGCGCCGCGCTCCTCACCGAGGCCCTCGACCTGTGGCGGGGCCCCGCCTACGCGGACTTCGCCGACGAGGACTACGTCCGCCCGGCCGTGCAGCGCCTGACGGAGCAGCGCCTGTCGGTCGTCGAGGAACAGATCGAGGCCCGTCTGGAGGCCGGGGAACAGGTTCTCCTCGGCGGCGAACTGGCCGCGCTGGTGGCCCGCCACCCGCTGCGCGAACGGCTGCGCGCCCTCCAGATACGCGCCCTGTATGTGGCGGGCCGGCAGGGCGAGGCCCTCGCCGCCTACGAGGACCTGCGCGCCCGCCTCGCCGAGGACCTCGGCGTCGACCCCGGACCCGCGCTCGGCGCCCTGCACCGCGCGGTCCTCCGCCAGGACCCCGCGCTGCTCACCGCCGCCCCGCACGGGGCGCCGCCCCCCGCTCCCCCGGCCGGCCCCCGGCCCGCCCGCTCCAACCTGCCCGTGCCGCTCACCCCGCTCATCGGCCGGGACGAGGCGCTCTCCGGGCTCGCCGGGCCGCTGGGCACGGCCCGGCTGGTGACCCTCACCGGCCCCGGCGGCGTCGGCAAGACCCGCCT
>DASTDN010000079.1:0-17330 GCA_035710365.1 Streptomyces sp.
ATGCGCCCAGGCGCGTTTGTGCTGAGAGAGGTCAGTGGTAGGCGTGGACGACGGCGTGGCCCTTGCCGCGGCCGATCATCCACTTGTTGACCGGCGTGGTGATGACGAAGGCCACGGCGAAGCCGCCCAGCAGCGACGACCAGAACAGGCCGTCGGACAGCCGGGCCTCCATGGCGCCCGGGGTGAGGACGGTGATCGCGTTGTCCGCGAACTCCATGACGGCGATGGACACGGTGTCGGCGGCCAGCGCGACCCGGGCCGCGGCGCCCGCCGCCGGCCCGGCCCGGAGCACGGCGAACAGGGTGAGGGAGTAGCCGAACAGGAACGCCGGCGCGATCGCCCGGACCATGGTGGGGACGTCACCCCACCCCAGCGCCGTCCCGGCGACCATGCCGAGGATCTCGCCGACGGCACGTCCGGTGAGGCGGTGCGGCGTCGCCCGCGCCGCCGTCCGCCAGGAGGCCCCGGCTCCGGAGCCGGGGCGCTGGGCGCTGGGGTCCACGCCCGTCCTCCTCCGCCCGGCCCGTGCGGCGGCGATGCCGTCCGGGGGCTCTCGCAACGGAGTCTGGGCGGTGAACCGCCGTCAGACCTCGTTGACGTGGACCAGGAGCGCCTGGGGGCCGTAGTCGGGGTCGGCGCGGAGCCGGGCGACTCGTGCGCCGGTTCGGCGGGGCGTCCGCCGAACGGCTCAGCCTCTGAGTGTCCTCCGAAGAAATCCGTCAATACGACGATACTCTCATCCCATATTGCCAAGAAATGCCTCGATTGTCGGCTCGTCAGGTCGTCCGCAGCGCCTGTCCGCCGAGCGGGGCGGGAGACTGTCGGCTTCTCATCCCGGGAGAGACGAATGCGTGTTGCGGTGACCGGTGGCGCCGGGTTCCTCGGGTCACACCTGTGCGAGGCGCTTCTGCGGCGCGGTGACGCGGTCGTGTGCCTGGACGACTTCTCGACGGGAGAGCCCGGGAACATCGCGCACCTGATGTCCGAGCCCGCCTTCGAGTTCCAGCACGCCGACGTGAGCAGATCCGTGGAGGTCGCCGGCCGCGTCGACGCCGTGGCCCATCTGGCGTCCCCCGCGTCCCCGCCCGACTACCTTCGCCGGCCGCTGGAGACCCTCGCGGTCGGCAGCCGGGGCACGGAGAACGCCCTGCGTCTCGCGCTGCGCGACGGCGCCCGTTTCCTCCTCGCGTCGACGAGTGAGGTCTACGGCGATCCCCTGGTCCACCCGCAGGAGGAGACGTACTGCGGCAACGTCAGCTCCATCGGCCCGCGCAGCGTCTACGACGAGGCCAAACGGTTCTCCGAGGCGGTCTCCGCCGCATACCGCCGCACGCACGGCCTCGACGTCGGCATCGCGCGCATCTTCAACACCTATGGTCCGCGCATGCGTCCGCACGACGGCCGCGTGGTGTCCAGCTTCGTCACCCAGGCTCTGACCGGCGAACCGCTCACGGTCTACGGCGACGGCTCGCAGACCCGGAGCTTCTGCTTCGTCGACGACCTGGTCCGTGGTCTCCTCGCGCTCCTCGACTCCTCCGAGATGGGCCCCTTCAACCTCGGCAATCCCGCCGAACGCACGATCACCGAACTCGCCGCCCTCGTGCTGGAGATGACCGGCTCGTCCTCCGAGGTGAGGTACCACCCGCTGCCGGCCGACGATCCGGTCCGGCGCCGGCCGGTGATCACCCGGGCCCGCGACGTACTGGGCTGGGAACCCGGTACCGACATCGTCGAGGGCCTGCGCCGGACCGTCGCGTACTTCGGCGCCCGCCCGGACCGGCTCGCCGCGGCCGCCGCGGCGATCCGCGGCGGCCAGGACGAGACGGTGCCGCTGCCCGCGGCCGGGAGCGTGGCCGACATGCCGCACGCGATCCCCGGCCCGGCGAACGCCGCACCCGTGGCCGCCGGCACCGTCTCCGGGCCGTCCGGCCCCGGCGACTGACCACCCCGCCGCGGGCGTCGGCGGCGCCGGACCCGCTGCGGCCCGGTCACCGCTTCCCCTGCCTCCACAGCACGGACCCGCGCACCGCATGGAGAACCCGCTGCCATGACGCCGTTGGAACAAGGCCCCGTCCTCGCGCCCCCCGCCGTCCGGCGCCCTCCCTCCCCGGCTCCCGGCTCACCGGAGGAGTGGACCGCGCTGGGCGAGGAGATCCGGGCCCTGTCGAAGGGCGCGGTGTCCTCCATCGGCCCGGACGGCCCCGTACTGGCCGAGCCGTCGCCGGGGCGCACCGTCCTGCCCTCCCATTTCGTGCGGGCCCTCCCGCGCTTCGACCGCTTCCTCGTCGTGTCGCTGTCCCTCGGCTGGGCGGCCTGTCTGGTCTGGTTCTGGGCCTGGTGGCTGCAGCCGTCCCACCGGATCGGCTGGCCCGGCCTGGTCCTCAACAGCGCTCTCCTGCTGTACCTGACCCATCTGCCCGTGCACTTCCTCGTCGCGCTGACGCGCATGCGGCGCTTCGACCCCGCCGTCGAGGTGCCCGCGCTGCGCGCCGCGTTCGTCGTCACCCGTGCCCCGTCGGAGGGCTGGGACATCGCCCGCGCCACCCTGGAGGCGATGCTCGCTCAGGACTTCCCGCACGCCTACGACGTCTGGCTGTGCGACGAGGACCCCACGGAGGAGATCCACCGGTGGTGCGAGTCGCACAACGTCCGCGTGTCCTGCCGACGCGGGCGCATCGACTACCACCGGGCCCACTGGCCCCGGCGGACGCGCTGCAAGGAAGGCAACCTCGCCTTCTTCTACGACCACTGGGGCTACGCCGACTACGACGTGGTCGCCCAGCTCGACTGCGATCACGTTCCGGGCCCGCACTACCTCACCGAGGTCGTGCGCCCCTTCGCCGACCCGGCCATCGGCTACGTCGCGGCCCCCAGCGTCTGCGACTCGAACGCCGACGCGTCCTGGGCCGCCCGCGGCCGGCTGCACCGCGAGGCCATGTTCCACGGGCCCGTGCAACTGGGGCACTCCGTCGGCCTCGCCCCCGTGTGCATCGGCTCGCACTACGCCGTGCGCACCCGGGCGCTGCGGGACATCGGCGGTCTCGGCCCCGAACTGGCCGAGGACTTCTCGACGACCTTCCTGCTCAGCGCGGCGGGCTGGCAGGGAGCCTTCGCGATCGACGCGGAGGCGCACGGGGAGGGCCCCCTCACTTTCGGCGCCATGATCACCCAGGAGTTCCAGTGGTCCCGGAGCCTGGCCGTGATGCTCATGGGAATGCTGCCGCGCCACCTGGGCCGGATGCCCCTGAAGCTGCGGGTCCGCTTCGCCGCGGCGCTGATGTACTACCCGCTGCTGGCCGCGGCCACCGTCATGGGCATCCTGCTGCCGCCCGTCGCCGCGATCACCGGCGCTCCCTGGATCGACGTCAACTACGCCGAGTTCCTGGCGCACTTCTGGGGCATGTCCCTCTGGCTGATCCTGCTGACGCTGCTGTGCCGCCGCCGCGGGCTGATGCGCCCCGGCCGCACCCCCGTCTTCAGCTGGGAGATCTGGCTCTTCGGGCTCTCCCGCTGGCCCTACGTCGCCTGGGGCGTGCTGGCAGCGGTGACGCAGAAGCTGCGGCCCCGTCAGATCACCTTCAAGGTCACGCCGAAGAAGCGCGACGGCCTGGAGCCGCTCCCGCTGCGCTCCGTCGCCCCCTACCTGCTGATCACGACCTTCCTCTCGGGTGCGGCCCTCGCCGGACAGTTCACCGGCCCCGCCGTCGGCTACGTCTTCCTGTGCCTTCTGGGTTCCGCCTCGTACGCCGCGGTGGCGCTCGCCGTCGGCGCGCTGCACGTCAGGGAGACGGCACGCGCGAACGGCGTCCGCTGCCTCAGCGCGCTGCGCACGGCCGCGCTCCCGCTCGTGGCCGGTCTGCTGTCGCTGCTCCCCCTGACGCTCGCCGTCGCTGTCTTCCCCACCTACCTCACCGGCTTCTACGCCTGGTGACGCTTCCCGCGGCCCATCGTGAAACGAGGTTCCTGTGCCCCAGACGGTCCTGGTCACCGGCGGCGCCGGTTTCATCGGCAGCCACACCTGTGTCGAGCTCCTCCGCTCCGGCCACGAGGTCGTCGTGCTCGACGACCACTCGAACAGCGCCCACGAGGCCCTCGAACGCGTCGCGAAGATCGCGGGCCGTCCGCTCGCCGCCGCGCACGTCGCGGACGTGCGCGACCGGCGGGCACTGGACGCCGTCTTCGGACGGCATCCGATCGACGCGGTCGTCCACTTCGCCGCGAAGAAGGCCGTCGGCGAGTCCGTGCGGATCCCGCTCGCGTACTACGACACCAACGTCGGAGGCACCACGGCACTGGTCGCGGCGATGCACGACCACGGGGTGCGCCGGCTGGTCTTCTCGTCCTCCTGCTCGGTCTACGGCGACGCGACGACGGGCCCCCTGACCGAGGAGTCCCCGGCGGCGCCGACGAACCCGTACGCCGTCAGCAAATGGCTGTGCGAGCAGATCCTCGCGGACCTGTGCCGGTACGTGCCCGGCCTCCGGGTGCTGGCGCTGCGGTACTTCAACCCGGCCGGAGCCCACCCCAGCGGGCTGCTCGGGGAAGACCCGTACGGCGTGCCGGGCAACATCATGCCCTTCCTCACCCAGGTCGCCGTGGGCCGCCGCGACGAGCTCAGCGTCTTCGGCGACGACTACCCCACCCCCGACGGCACCGGGGTGCGCGACTACCTGCACGTCGTCGACGTGGCCGAGGGACACCGCGCCGCCCTCGACCACATCGACGACGAACCCGGCATGCGGGTCTTCAACCTCGGCACCGGCCGCGGCGCATCCGTCCTGGAACTCGTCCGCACCTTCGAGGACGTCTCGGGGCGGCCGATCCCGTATCACGTCACCGCACGACGGCCCGGTGACGTCGCGGAACTGGTGGCCGATCCGGCGAAGGCCGCCGCGGCCTGGGGGTGGAGCGCGCGGCGCGACCTGGCCGCGATGTGCCGTGACGCGTGGAACTTCCAGCAGCGCAACCCGTCCGGTTACGCCCCCGGCACCTCCTGCACCCGGCCGTCCGCCGTCCCCCACCACCGCACCAGGCAGGAGAACAGCGCATGCGGCTGACCGTCGTCGGTACGGGATACCTCGGAGCCGTGCACGCCGCGTGCATGGCCGCCGTCGGACACGACGTCCTCGGTCTCGACATCGACATCGACAAGATCAGGGCCCTCACCGAGGGCCGCCCTCCCTTCTACGAACCGGGTTTCGAGGACGTCCTGGCCACCGCGCTCGCCTCGGGGCGGCTGCGGTTCACCACCTGCGTGCGCGAAGCGGCGGATCACGGCGAGGTCCACTTCATCTGCGTGGGCACCCCGCAGCGGGCCGACTCCCAGGCGGCCGATCTGCGGTACGTGGACGCCGCCGTCGACGCGCTCGTGCCGAACCTGCCCGCGTCATGCCTGGTAGTGGGCAAGTCCACCGTCCCGGTCGGCACCACGGCGCGGCTGAGCACACGGGCGGCGGGCCTCGCGCCGGAGGGAGTACGGGCGGAGGTGGCGTGGAATCCGGAGTTCCTGCGCGAGGGGTTCGCCGTCGAGGACACCCTGCGGCCGGACCGGCTGGTCGCAGGCGTGACCAGCCGGGAGGCCGACGAGACGCTGCGCCGCGTCTACGCGCCGATGGTGCGAGCGGGGGTCCCCTACATCAGCACCGACCCGGACACGGCCGAGCTGGTGAAGGCCGCGGCCAACTCCTTCCTCGCGACGAAGATCTCCTTCATCAACGCCATGGCCGAGATCTGCGACGCGGTCGGCGCGGACGTCACCACGCTCGCCGACGCCCTCGGCCACGACGCCCGGATCGGCCGCCGGTTCCTGAACGCCGGTCTGGGCTTCGGCGGCGGTTGCCTGCCCAAGGACATCCGGGCGTTCAAGGCCCGCGCCCGGGAACTCGGTGTCGGTCCGGCGGCGGAGTTCCTCGGCCACGTCGACGAGATCAACGAACGCCAGCGTGCCCGGACCGTCGCGCTGGCCCGCCGGATGGCCGGTGGCGACCTGGCCGGCCGCCGGGTGGCCGTGCTCGGCGCCACGTTCAAACCCGGCAGTGACGACGTGCGCGACTCGCCCGCCCTCGCCGTCGCGGCGGCGCTGCACCGGCAGGGCGCCGACGTCCGGGTCCACGACCCGGAGGGGGCCGCGAACGCCCGGCTCGCCCATCCGGAACTGCGGTGCGGCTCGGACCTCCTGACCGCCTGCCAGGGCGCTGAACTCGTCCTCCACCTCACCGAATGGGCCCAGTACCGGGAGGTGGACCCGGTCAAGCTGGCCCGCGTGGTCCGCGAGCCGGTCCTCGTCGACGGGCGCAACGCGCTCCCGCTCGACGACTGGCGGGCCGCCGGCTGGACCGTGCGGGCGCTGGGCCGTCCCGCGCCGCCGGAGGGACCGCCGGCCGCCCGGGCGGGAGGGGCGCCGGGGGCCGCGGTCGTCTCCGCCGCCGCCGGGCCCGCCGGTCGCACGGCCCTCGCCCCGGCGCTGCCGGCCCCCACGGCGTAGAACGGCCCGCGGAAGCGGCCGTGCCCCGGCCCGGGGTCCCTGACGGCGAGCCGGGGCGGAGCCGTGCACAGCCCTGCGCTCCGGCGGCGTGCCCCGGCGCGCGCCGGAGCCCCGGAACTGCCGGGACGTCCTTCGGCCGAGCGGGCGGGCCCACTCCTGACGGCGGCGGACCGGACCCGGGGCGGCTCGCCGGTGCGCCCTGCTCGCGGTCACCGTGCCCCCCGGCCCGAGGTGCGCGGCTGCACGGCCCCGACCGTCAAGGTCTTCGGCAGCCGGTTGCCCGCGTAGTCGAAGGACCCCAGGGCGGAGCCCACCGCCCGCGGGCCGACTCCGGTCGGCACCTTGTCCGCGCAGTCCGGCACGAGGTCTCCGGCGCCGGCGAAGCCGCTGACCGGGGCGGCCAGCCCGCGCAGGCACGGGTTCCGGTCGGACCCCGTCGGATCGCCGGCCAGCGTCTCCTGGCGCGAAGCGGTGCGCCAGCCGCCCAGCGTGGTGAAGCGCCGGTCCCCCCACCACAGCGACCAGCCGCCGGTGCTGTAGTAGTCGTTGCCCTGGAGCCGCATCGAGCCGGGGCCGTAGGGCGACTGGGACGCGACCAAGGGGCCCCCGTCCGTGGCGAAGACGTTGTTGTGGACGCGCACGTGGGTCATGCCGTCGCGCAGCAGCAGCGCCGGGGGCCGGTTCCCCGCGGCTTTCGCCGAGGCCAGGCCTTCCGTCCTCATCACGACCGTGTTGTGGTGGATGTCCAGGTGTCTCAGCCGGGCGCCGTAGGCGACGATGCCGCCGTACTCGGGCAGTTTCCGCGCGTCGTCCCAGCTCATATTGAAGCGGACGATGTTGTTCCGATGGGCGCCGGTCGGCTGGCCGGAATAGACGAGGAAGCCGGAACCGTCGTTGCCGTACGCGAGGTTGTACTGCACGACCGAATGGGACACGTTGTTGTCGAGACCGAATCCGCCGCCGTCGACCCGTGAGCCGGTGTGGTTGTGGTACGACCTGTTGTGCTCCAGGGTCACCCGGGTGGAGTCGTGCACCCAGATGCCCTCGGGGCCCTCCTCGGCGGCGGTGGCGGACTTCGCGCCGTTGTCGTGGGCCGCCGAGCGCGTCACCGTCGCGTTCCGGACGCTGCCGAGCACGATGCCGCTGCCGGTGTTGCGCCGTTCGTTCCGCGGGTCGCCGGTGTTGGAGTACGCCCTGACCCGCTCGATGCGGAGGTCGTCGTGGGCGTAGGCGGGGCGGGACGCCTCGAACGGGGGCCCGTAGAAGACGATCCCGGCCTCAAGGTTGTCGTGCACGGACGCGCCGGTGATCCGTACGCCGGTGTAGCCCGCGACGGCGTCCTCGTCCGTGCCGACGCTGATCCCGTTCTGGAAGCCGCTCGCCTCCACGTTCGTGATCTTCACGTGCTTGAGCCGCCGGGTGCCCGGGAGGCTGGTGCGGAAGGCGATTCCCACCCCTTCTCGCCGCGCCTTGCGGTCGCCCACCAGGGAGACGTCCCGGATCTCCACCCCGGCGGTGTCGTGGACGGTGACGGCGGACGTGCCGCGTGGCGCGATCGTGGCGCGGCCGGCGCCGTACGACTCGATCACGACCGGCTCGGCCGGACTGCCGGCCTCGCCCTTCTCCAGGGTGAGGCTGCCGCGGAACCGCTCGCCGCCCTTGAGCCTCAGCCGGTCACCGGGCTTGAGGCGCGCGCCGTCCGCGTGGGTGAGGGACCGCCAGGGCCGCTTCGGCGACATGCCGTCGTTGTGGTCGTCGCCCTCGGGGCTCACGTAGAAGGTGAAGGGACCGCCGGCGGCGGGGCGGGCCGGGCGGTAGACCCCGGGCGCGTCGCAACCTGCCAGCAGCAGGAGGAGCACCACGGCCGGGACTCCGGCGGCGGCCCTCGTCGGCCGGCTCCGCGTCACCGCCTGCACCCATAGCGGCGTAAAAGACGTTTTCGGTGTCACAGCAGACATATACCGTGCGACCTGTCCGAGGAGAGGCATGCGAAACGCCGAACACGGAGGCGCCCGTCAGCGGACCGTCGCGCCGGACAGGCGACCGCGTCATCGCCCGCCCGGCTTCGGCGTCCGGTCCGCCACCCGTCGCCGCATGCCGCCGTCTCGCCGGCCGTCTCGTCCCGGCGCCCCCGCCGGGGACGCGGCCGGTGAAGCGGAGAACGCCCGACGGGCCCGGCGCCCGGCCGCGTCGTCGCTTCTGCCCGTGGAGCCGGGCGGCTCGACGGCGCCGGGCGGCCTCCGGCGGGGCCGGCTCCCCTGCTCGCGGGTCCGGCGGTCCGGTCGTGAGGGCCTCTAGTCCGCCGCCGGGGGTGCCTCGAAGGTGGTGAAGGCGCTCTTCTTCGGCAGCCGGTAGACCTCGCGGCCGGTGATGGCGTTGAGGATCGTGGCGTTGCGGACCGCGCCGATGTCCAGGTTCGGGGCGGACACACCGTGGGCGTGGACCTCGGCGTTGGCCACGAAGATCCGGCCGGTGATGCCGTCGGCCAGTTCCACGGAGTGGTCCGGGCCGACCCGGAAGCGGCCCCGGCCGTCCCGCAGCAGCAGGTCGTCCACCGGGTACAGGAAGGCGGGCACGCGGGTGCGGTAGCCGGTGGCGGCCACCACCAGGTCGGTGGTGTGGTCGAAGGCCCGGCCGCTGTCGCGGTGCCGGCACCGGAGCCGGACCCGGCCCGCCGAGTCCACCGCCGCCGACTCGACCGCCGCCCCGAAGCGCAGTTCCACGTCGGCCAGTCCGTGTTCGAGCTGACGCCGGTAGAGCAGCTCGTGGATCTCCTCCAGGGTGTCGGTGGAGATGCCCTTGTAGAACTGCCACTGCTCGGCGACGAGCCGGTCGCGGACGTCCTCCGGCAGGGAGTGGAAGTACCGCATGTACGCCGGTGTGGTCATCTCCAGCACCAGCTTGGTGTAGTCCAGCGGTGCGAACGACGCGGCGCGGGTCAGCCAGGCGACCTCCGGGCCGCCCTCCAGGTTGCGGTTCAGCAGGTCCACCACGACCTCGGCGCCCGACTGCCCGGAGCCGACCACCGTGACCTTGCCCGCGGCGGCCACGTCGGACGTGCGGTACAGGTACTGCGACGTGTGCGCGACCCTGTCCGCGGGCAGGCCCTCCAGCGCCTCCGGGAGGTGCGGCGCGGTGCCGATGCCGACGACGAGGTTGCGCGCCGCGAGCCGCACCAGGGTGCCGTCGCCCCGCACCGCGTGCACCGTGAAGCACTCCGCGGCGTCGTCCCAGTGGACGGTCTCGGCGCGGTGCGAGAAACGCACCGAGGGGAGCCGTGCCGCAGCCCAGCGCAGGTAGTCCTCGTACTCGCGGCGGGAGGGGAAGAAGTTCTCCCGCACGGTGAAGGTGTACAGCCGGTCCATGTCGTGCAGGTACGACAGGAACGACAGGGGGTGGGTGGGGGCGACCAGGGTGACCAGGTCGGCGAGGAAGTTCACCTGCATCGAGGCGTCGCCGAACATCATGCCGCGGTGCCAGGTCAGCTCCGGCTGTTCCTCCAGCACGACGAGATCGAGGTCGGCCACCGTGGAGGCGAGGGCGGCCAGGCCCAGGTTGAAGGGGCCGCAGCCGATGGCCACCACGTCGTGCTCCACGATGCGGTCGGCCTCGGCGGGAGCCGGGGGGGTCGGTGACGTCGGGGGGTGCGGGGTCATCGGGGCATGTCCTTCTCGCGGCGGGCGTGGACGAGCAGCGCGGCTGTCTTGTCGGGCAGGACGATCTCTCCGGCGGGGCGGAAACCGGCGGCGGTGAAGGCTCTGAGCGAGGGCGCGTTGGCCACGTCGGGCTCCGCGACGACCCGGGCGCACTCGGGGTCGGCGGCGAGCAGGCCCGCGGCCAGGGCGCGCAGCAGCGACCGGCCCAGGCCCCGCCCGGTGCGGCCCGCCTCGCCGATGGCGATGTGCACGCCCAGGTCGTGGGAGCCGTGCGGGTAGTGCCCGGCGAGGCGGTCCCGCGACACCCGGTACACCTCGGCGTACGCCACCGGCCGGCCGTCCGGGGCGTCCGGTTCGTCCAGTCCGATCAGCAGGGGCAGGATCGCGTCGCCCGCGAGATGGCCCGCGATCTCCTCCGCCCAGCGTTCGCGGGGCCACGCCTGGTGCCAGAAGGCGTCGATGTGCGGCGACAGCATCCAGTCGTGCACCAGGTCCAGGTCGGTGCCCCCCGGCTGTGCGACGCGCGCCGACCACGGACGGCCGAGGCGCGGCAGCGGCGGGGCGGGCACCGAGGGAGCCGGGGCGGGGCGTGCGGGCGCCGTCCGCTGGGGTGACGTCATGCTGCGGCCTCCCGCAGGGGGTTGGGTGCGTCGAGGTAGACGGACTGGGCGTCCAGGGGGGCGAGTACTTCGTCGATGCCGTGCAGCCGGGTGAGCAGGTTGCCCTTGCACGGCAGGGTGTCCGCCTCCAGCCAGCGCCGGGCCAGCCGGTCCCCGTCCGGGCCCGCCCCGGCGAGCGCGGGCAGAGCGGCCCGCAGCCGCGCGGCGAGCACGGCCAGCAGACTCCGCTCGTCCGCGAGACCGTCCACGGCGAGGCAGCCGACCACCGACAGCGCCTGGTTGCGCAGCAGGTAGTACGACAGCCGGTCGTCGACCAGGGCGTCGTCGACCACGGCCAGGGTGGAGGAGCCGGCGCCCAGCCGCTTCAGCAGCGCCGGCAGGCGGGAGGCGGCGAGGTAGTAGCCCTGGTTGTCGCGGAACGCGGCGCCGGTGACCCGGCCCCGGGTGTCGAGGCGGACCAGCGTGTTCTGCTGGTGGGCCTCCAGCCCGATGCCGGTGGCCGCGTACAGGTGCAGCATGGGCACCAGCACCCGGTCGGTGTAGTCGGCCGTCCACCGCTCGGCGGCGCCGGGGCCGAGCGCCGCGACCAGGTCGCCGAGCGCGCTGCGGCCGAGGCCCGGCCGCGGCGCCACCAGACCCACCAGACAGCGCAGGTCCGCGATGCCCGCGGGCACTTCCCGCACGGCCACGTCCAGCCCGGTGACCTCGGGCCCCTCCGGCCGTCCCGGCTCGTCCACGGCAAGCCAGGCGGGGTCGCGGGTGATGGTGAAACCGGGGTGGGCGCGGAAGGTGCCGTCCGCGTGCCCGGCGGCGAGGAGCCGGTCGATCTCCAGGCCGCGGCGCAGCTCCGTACGCGTCGACTCGCGCCGGGAGTTGGTCAGCCGCAGTCCCAGCGAGAGCTTCAGCATCACCTCGGAGCCGGGCCGGTACACGGTGCGCACGCTGGACGTCGGCCACCACGCGGGGCCCAGCTCGCCGAGCGGCTCCAGCGCGCCCGAGGCGACCAGGGCCGCGACGCGGGGGCGGTGCAGCAGGTCCCGGGCCTGCCACGGGTGGGCGGGCACCAGCACCCGGCCGGGCTGCGGACGGTGTCCGGCCAGGTCCGCGAGGAGCTCCACCGTGTCGCGGCCCCGCAGGGACGGCGCCCCCTCGACGGCGTCGTGCGAGACCACCGAGGCGTCGGCGGAGAACCAGTGCAGCCGGAACGAGCCGCGCAGCTCCGGCGAGAACGCGGCGGTGTCCCGGTCGGACAGGCCGTCGCGGCTCTTGGGCGCCGGGTGGTGCAGGTGCCCCAGCAGCAGGTCCTGTTCGGCGGCGAGGAAGCCGTCCACGCCGGGCGGCGGCTCCGGGTGCCTGCGCCGGTCGGTGAGGAACGCGGTGACGCGGCGCACCGACTCGGCGGTGCGCTCCACGAGGTCGGCGACCTCGCCGGCCGGGACGCCGCCGGGCCGTGAGCCGCCGCGCACGGCGGCTTCCGTGGACAGCAGCGCGACCGCGGTCACCGGGTCGGCGACCGTGCCGAGCGGGCCCCCGGGCCCCTCCAGGCGGGTGGCGGCGAAGCGGTGCCAGCCGGTGGGGGAGCAGTGGGTGACCTCGGTGACCAGGGCGAGGCCGGCGGCCGGCAGCTCCACCCGGAGCGGGCCCGGCGCGACCGGCGTGCCCGTCTCGCGCAGCCAGCAGCGCAGCAGCGCCTCGACGTGGGCGTGTTCGGCGGCGCCGCGCGGGTCCGGCCCGTGCAGCGGGTCGGCGGGGGCGACGGCGGGTACGGGCGCCGGGGCCGCGGTGCGGGTGCTCATGCGGCGTCTTCCTTCAGGAGTCGTTCACAGGTGCGGCCGGCGTCGAGGACGAGGTCCACCAGGCCGTCGATGTCGTCCGCGGTGGCGGTCGGGTTGAGCAGGGTGAACTTCAGGCACACCCGCCGGGGCGAGCCGGGGCCCCCGGTGGTGGCCTCGGTGCGTCCCACCAGCGCGGTGCCGGACTCCAGGAGCCGGCGGCGCAGCGCCCCGTTGAGGTCGTCGTCGGCCGCCGGGTCGGCGCCGCGGTAGCGGAAGACGACGGTGGTGAGTTCCGCCGGGGCCACCAGCTCCAGCGCGGGTTCGGCGAGGATGCGGCGTTCCGCGTGGCGGGCGAGGTCGTGGCAGGCGTCGATCATGCCGCCCATGCCGTCGCGGCCGTACGCCAGGAGGGCGGCGGCGGCCTTCACCGCGTCGGGGCGGCGGGTGGTCTGCAGGCTGCGGCCGAGCAGACCGTCGTACCCGGCGTCGGAGTCGTCGGCCGGGTTGAGGTAGGCGACCTGCCGGTCAAGGGAGGTGAAGGCGGTGGTGTCGGAGACCAGCAGGGCACTGGTCGCGGCGGGCAGCCAGCCGGTCTTGTGCAGGTCGAGGGTGACCGAGTCGGCCAGTTCCAGGCCCGCCAGCCGGGCGGCCAGCCGCCGGGAGAACAGCGCGCCGAAACCGTAGGCGGCGTCCACGTGCAGCCACACGCCGTGGTCCGCGGCGATCTCCGCGAGCTGCGGCAGCGGGTCGACGGAGCCGAAGTCGGTGGTCCCGGCGGTCGCGACCACCGCGACGGGTGTCCGGCCGGGGCCGAGCGAGCCGAGCGCGGCGGCCAGCGCCTCCGGCCGCATGCGGCGGTGCTCGTCGACCGGCAGCGGGCGTACGGCGGCCTCGCCGAGGCCGAGGGCGGCGCAGGCACGGTGCGTGGAGAAGTGGGCGAGTTCGGAGCAGAACACCACCGGACCGGGCAGCGCCCGCACCCCGTGCTCGCGGGCGTCGACACCCCGCCGGTGCGCGGCGGCGTCCCGGGCGAGCAGCAGCGCGAGCAGGTTGGACAGCGAGCCGCCCGGGGTGAGGACGCCGTCGGCCCGTTCGCCGAGCCCGGCCAGCCGGGTCAGCGCGCCGATCAGCCAGCGTTCGACGGCGATGCCCGAGGGTCCGGAGTCGTAGGTGTCCAGCGAGGCGTTCTGGGCGCCGGCCAGGACGTCCGCGGCCACCGCCACCGCCAGGGTGGGCGGCTGCAGATGGGCGGCGGCCCGCGGGTGGGAGAGGTCGACGCCGTACTCGGTCAGCACGGTCGCCAGCACCCGGAGCGCGGCCGTCGGCCCGAGCCCCTCGGCGGGCAGCACGGCGGGGCCCAGCGCCTCGGAGGCGGCGGCGAGCACTTCGGCCGGGGCGCCGGCCGGGACGGGCCCGGCCGGGCGGCGGGCGGCGGAGGCGGCGTCGACGGCCCCGCCGAGCGCGGCGAGCACCTCGGCGAGGCCCTCGCGCGAGCCGGCCAGCATCGACGCCGGGAACTCGGGCCGCGGAAGGCGTGTTTCGGTCAGCGATGTCACGGCTTGGACTCCTCAGCCTTCCGCGAGCGGGTTGGGGTGCGTGCCGTTCGGGTACAGCGCGTGGCGCAGGGCGCGGTCTCCGTAGCGGGTGACCACGATCCGGTCGCGGTTCAGGGCGTAGCGGGGGATCTCCGGGCTGAGCAGGTCGTACTCGGCGAACCGTGCCGCCAGCTCCGGGAAACGCGCGTGGAAGTCGAGGATCGTCTGCCGCACCAGACGCCAGAAGGTTTTCTCCGGGACGTCGAGCTGGTCCGCGCACAGCGGGGCGAGGTAACGGAAGTGGCCGACGAACACCTGGTCCACGACGTGCTGGCGGATCACCGACGGGTGCTTGCGGGGCAGTACGTGGTCGTGCCCGTCCGGCTCGGGGCCGCGCTCGGGCACGTCGGTGAAGGACACGCACACGTCGTCGACGAAGTCCTTCAGGTACAGCCGCACCGGCACGTCGTTCTCGTCGTAGCCGAGCAGGGTGTTCTGGCCGTGCGGGTTGAACGTGATGCCGTAGCGGTACAGCACGTGCATGATCGGCACGAGCAGCGTGTCGAACAGCCTGCGCAGCCAGTCCTGCGGGTCGAGGCCCGAGGCGCGCACCAGCTCCGCGACGAACGCGTCCCCGGCGTGGTCGACGTGCAGCAGCGACGCGAAGGTCCGCACCCGCTCACCGGCGTCCCGGTGGGCCGTCACCGGGTCCCGCCAGATGCAGCCCAGCGTCTCCAGGTGCTGGTACGGGGCGCCCTCCAGCGCGGACAGGTAGGGGTGGCGCACCGTCACCGACGCGACCTCGCCCAGGAAGACGGTGCGGCACTCGCCGGTCAGGAACGGATCGCGCGCCACGAGTCCGCGCAGCCACTGCGTGACGACGGGCGCGCCCATCGTGCAGTGCGGCGGGATGCCCCGCCAGACCAGGGTGTTGAGGATCTTCAGCGGCAGCTTGACGTCGTGGCGCTCGGGCGTGGAGACGTTGGCCATGGTGCGGATGGACTGGCCGGGCAGGTACTCGTCCGGGCTCTCGCCCAGCGGGACGATGCGCCGCTGCGCGATGTCGGCCGCGTGCAGGATCTGCACGGCGTGGTCCCACTGCCAGGGGTGCACCGGCAGCCACACGTACCCGGACGGGTCGACTCCGGCGTCGGTCAGCACCGCCGTGAAGCGGGCCCGCGTCTCCTCGTCCAGCTCCCGCGCGAGCACGGCCTCCTCCGACAGCTCCGAGGTGCCGCGGAACTCGGCGAGGCCGCGGTGCACGGCCACCCACCGGAGCCTGAGCGGCTGCGCCGACTCGGGGGCGTAGCGGCGGACGTCGGTGGCGGAGAAGCCGATCCGGCCCTTGTTCGCGACGAGCAGGTTGTGACCGGTCATCCGGCACTCCAGCTCGGTGTGGCCGAGGGCGCGCAGCTCGGCGACGCTCTCGCCGCCGTGGGTGAGGCGCGCGGCGTCGACGGCGAGCGTCGCGGACAGTTCGGTGAAGTACGTCGCGAGCGTCGAGGGGTCGCTGTCGATGGTGGAGGCGGCTTCGAGGAGGAACTGCTGGGCGTCCCAGGCGGGCTGGGCGATGGAGTTGCCGAGCATGCTGGTGGCGGTGCGGGTGATCGAGCCGGGGTCCACGCGCAGCCAGCCGAACGCGCCGGGTGCGGCGGTGAACTCGTAGGTGGTGCCGCTGTCGAGGTCGACGCGGTAACCGCCGTCACCGTTTCCGGCCGCCTTCAGCATGTCCTCGAAGCACCACTCGCCGATCGCCTTGGCGAGGAGCCTGCGGTTGGCCTCCCGCCAGGCCGCGGGGGTCACGTCGGGCAACGCGGGCACGGGATGGTCGGCGGGCGTGGGCATCAGGCGGCTCCGGTGTCTGTGCTGGACCGTGGCGCTCCAACGCCTGGACGTTCGAGCGCGCTCACATTAGGTTAGGCTTACCTTATAGGCAAGGTGAACTTTTGGCCACTGGACGGAAACTGACGCCTGATGCGCCGCGTCGCGCACGGGTCCGAGGACCGTCCCCAGAACCCGTGTTTCCGAGGTGATCAGCGGTGTCGTCCCGCCGACGTACCCCCCGATGGACGTTCGCTCTGGTCAGTGCGGGTGGCGTGATGATGACGCTGGACGTCACCGTCGTGAACGTCGCGTTGTCCGACATCGCACGCGACATGGACACCGGTCTCGACCGGGTGCAGTGGACCGTGTCGGCCTACTCCCTGGCCTTCGGGGCGCTGCTGCTCACGGCCGGCGCCCTCTCCGACCGGCTGGGCCGCCGCACCGTGTTCGTGACCGGGATGGCCCTGTTCACCCTCGCCTCCGCCGCCTGCGGCCTGGCGCCGGACGCCGCCGCGCTGATCGCCGCCCGCGCCGCCCAGGGAGTGGGCGGCGCCCTGGTGTTCGCGCCGACCCTCGCCCTGATCGCCGCCGCCTACGAGGGCGCCCGCCGCCGCGCCGCCATCGCCGCGTTCGCCGCCGTCGCCTCGGCGGCCGGAGCGCTCGGACCCGTCGTGGGAGGACTGTGCGTGCAGTGGCTCGGATGGCGCTGGATCTTCCTGGTCAACGTGCCCGTCGGGGTCCTGGTCGTGGCCGGGGCACTGGCCCGCATGCCCCGCGCCTCGGCACCCGGGGGAGACCACCGGCGCCTCGACCCGCTGGGCGCGGCGCTCGGCGTCGGTGCGCTCCTCGCGCTGCACTGCCCGCTGGTCTTCGGCCCCGAGGCCGGCTGGACGGCACCCGAGGTGCTGCTCCCGGCGGCCGTCGGGGTGGTGCTGTCGGTGGCTCTGGTGCTCAGCCAGCGCCGCGGCGACGGCCTCGTCGACCTGACGCTGCTGCGCGTCCGGGCGTTCACGGGGGCCGCGGTGCTGGGCTTCCTCGCCCGGCTGTCCGGGCTCGGCACGCTCGCCTTCGTCACGCTGTGGCTGCGGGGCGCCGAGGACCACTCGGCGCTGGAAACCGGCCTGGCGCTGCTGCCGCTGACGGGCAGTCTGCTCGTGACCGGCCTGTTCGTCGCCCGCCTCCAGCGGGCGTACTCCGCTGAGGCGCTCGTCGCGGCCGGGTTCGCCGCGCAGGGGTTCGGGCTGCTCGCCCTCGCCCTCGCCGCGGGGACGGACGGGGGACGGGCGGTCACGGTCACCGGCCTGGTGCTCCTCGGCGCCGGAGGGGCCGTCATCTTCCCGCCGCTGATGGGTGTGGCGGTCGGCGCCGTGCCCGCCGACCGGGCGGGCATGGCCTCCGGCCTCACCAACGCCTGCTATCCGCTCGGCACGGCCACC
>DASTDN010000080.1:0-22191 GCA_035710365.1 Streptomyces sp.
CTTCGACGTGGCAGCACCGCAGAACTACCTCGCAGTCATCAAAGTCATCGGTGTCGGCGGCGGTGGTGTCAATGCCATCAACCGGATGATCGAGGTCGGTCTCAAGGGCGTCGAGTTCATCGCCATCAACACCGACGCGCAGGCGCTGTTGATGAGCGACGCCGACGTCAAGCTCGACGTCGGCCGCGAACTCACCCGCGGACTCGGCGCCGGAGCCAACCCGGCAGTGGGCCGCAAGGCCGCCGAGGACCACCGCGAGGAGATCGAGGAGGTCCTCAAGGGGGCCGACATGGTCTTCGTGACAGCCGGAGAAGGCGGCGGCACCGGCACCGGCGGCGCACCCGTCGTGGCCAACATCGCCCGCTCGCTCGGCGCCCTCACCATCGGCGTGGTCACCCGCCCGTTCACTTTCGAGGGACGGCGCCGGGCCAACCAGGCAGAGGACGGCATCGCCGAACTCCGCGAAGAGGTCGACACCCTCATCGTCATCCCGAACGACCGGCTGCTGTCCATCTCGGACCGCCAGGTCTCGGTGCTCGACGCGTTCAAGTCGGCCGACCAGGTCCTGCTCTCCGGTGTCCAGGGCATCACCGACCTCATCACCACGCCCGGCCTGATCAACCTCGACTTCGCCGACGTCAAGTCGGTCATGTCGGAGGCGGGTTCGGCGCTCATGGGCATCGGCTCGGCCCGCGGCGACGACCGCGCGGTGGCCGCTGCCGAGATGGCGATCTCCTCCCCGCTGCTGGAGGCGTCCATCGACGGCGCCCGCGGTGTGCTGCTCTCCATCTCCGGCGGCTCCGACCTCGGCCTGTTCGAGATCAACGAGGCCGCCCAGCTGGTCAGTGAGGCCGCCCACCCCGAGGCCAACATCATCTTCGGCGCGGTCATCGACGACGCCCTCGGCGACGAGGTCCGCGTCACCGTGATCGCGGCCGGCTTCGACGGCGGGCAGCCGCCCAACAAACGGGACAACGTCCTCGGCTCGTCCTCGGCCAAGCGCGAGGAGCCCGCCCCGGTGCGGCAGCAGGAGAGCCGGCCGTCCTTCGGCTCCCTCGGCAGCGTCACACCGAAGGAGGACCCGGAGCCGCACCGGCCCGAGCCGGTGAGCGACATCCCGGTCGCCCAGCCCGCCCCGCCGGCGCCGCGCACCTACTCGGACAGCGCGGCCGAGGAACTGGACGTACCGGACTTCCTGAAGTGATAGGTCGGCGCGACACCGAGAACGGCGCGCACTTCGCCTTCACCGACAGGTGGGGCGGGGTGAGCGCCGTTCCGTACGAGGAGCTCAACCTCGGCGGCGCGGTCGGCGACGACCCCGACGCCGTACGCACCAACCGCGAGCGCGCGGCCGCGTCCCTCGGTATCGACCCGGCCCACGTGGTCTGGATGAACCAGGTGCACGGCAGGGACGTCGCGGTGGTCGACGGGCCGTGGGGCGCGAAGCCCGTCCCCGAGGCCGACGCGGTCGTCACCGCCCGTCGCGGCCTCGCCCTGGCCGTCCTCACCGCGGACTGCGTGCCCGTGCTGCTCGCCGACCCCGTCGCCGGTGTCGTCGCCGCGGCCCACGCGGGCCGGCCCGGCATGGTCGCCGGGGTCGTCCCCGCCGCCGTACGGGCCATGACGGAACTGGGCGCCGAGCCCGCCCGGATCGTCGCCCGCACCGGACCCGCCGTATGCGGCCGGTGCTACGAGGTGCCCGAGGCGATGCGCGCCGAGGTCGCCGCCCGTGAACCGGCGGCGCACGCCGAGACGAGCTGGGGCACACCCGCCGTCGACGTGAGCGCCGGAGTGCACGCGCAACTCGGCCGGCTCGGGGTGCTCGACCGGGAGCAGTCGCCGGTGTGCACGCTCGAATCGCGCGACCACTTCTCGTACCGCCGCGACCGCGCCACCGGGCGCCTCGCCGGCTACGTCTGGCTGGACTGATGAGGCATGACGGAACGTAGGGACGAACTCGCCGGGAATCTGGCGAAGGTGGAGGAGCGCATCGCCGCGGCCTGCGCGGCCGCCGGCCGGGGGCGGGACGAGGTGACCCTGATCGTGGTCACCAAGACCTACCCGGCGAGCGATGTGCGGATCCTGTCGCAACTCGGTGTGCGCCAGGTCGCCGAGAACCGCGACCAGGACGCGGCCCCGAAGGCCGCCGCGTGCTCGGATCTGCCGCTCTCATGGCACTTCGTCGGTCAGTTGCAGACCAACAAGGCGCGCTCGGTGGTCGGTTACGCCGACGTCGTGCAGTCGGTCGACCGTTCCAGGCTTGTCACAACTCTGTCCAGGGAGGCGGAGCGGGCCGGGCGCGAGGTGGGCTGCCTGCTGCAAGTCGCGCTCGACGCCGGGGAGAGTGCCCGCGGGGAGCGCGGCGGCGTCGCGCCGGGCGGCATCGCGGAACTGGCCGACCGGATCGCCGCGTCGGCGGGGCTGCGGCTCGACGGGCTGATGACGGTGGCCCCGCTGACCGGGGAGTTCGCGGAGCGGCCCCGGGCGGCGTTCGATCGGTTGATGGATTTGTCGACCCGCCTGCGCCGGGACCATCCGGCTGCCACCATGGTCTCGGCGGGAATGAGTGCGGACCTTGAGCAAGCCGTTGCGGCCGGAGCGACACATGTGCGCGTAGGCACTGCGGTACTCGGAGTACGCCCCAGGCTCGGGTAACGTCGCCAAGAAGTCGGACCACAGCAGAAAATATGGTCAATATCCGCCGAAAGGCGGTCAAAACGACCTCGTGGATGGCGGGCACTTGGCAGTCGTCAGCCGATCCACCACAGAGCGGAGGACTCAGAGCATGGCCGGCGCGATGCGCAAGATGGCGGTCTACCTCGGCCTCGTGGAGGACGATGGGTACGACGGCCGGGGTTTCGATCCCGACGACGACTTCGAACCCGAACTGGACCCCGAGCCCGAGCGGGACCACCGGCGGCACGAGCCGTCGCACCAGTCGCATGGTGCACATCAGCCCCAAAGGGACGAACCGGTGCGAGTGGTGCATCCTCCGGCGCCCCGCGAACCGGTGATCCCGGCCGCTTCGCTGCCCGCGGAATCGAGTCGCCCGGCGCGCATCGCGCCCGTGGCGTCCATCACACAAGAACGCCAGTCCATGGAGAAGAACGCACCGGTGATCATGCCCAAGGTCGTGTCCGAACGAGAGCCTTACCGGATCACCACGTTGCATCCCCGGACCTACAACGAGGCCCGTACCATCGGGGAACACTTCCGTGAAGGCACTCCGGTGATCATGAATCTGACGGAGATGGACGACACGGACGCGAAGCGACTTGTCGACTTCGCGGCCGGTTTGGTGTTCGGTCTCCACGGCAGCATCGAGCGGGTGACGCAGAAGGTGTTCCTGTTGTCGCCTGCTAACGTCGATGTCACGGCGGAGGACAAGGCCCGTATCGCAGAGGGCGGGTTCTTCAACCAGAGCTGAGACGCACGACCGGTAGCAGTACTTTGTACGTACGTAGGCAGGGGAGAGGGAAGCACGAGTCATGAGCGTGGTCTTGGATGTCGTCTACATCGCGCTGATGTGCTTTCTCATCGTGCTGATCTTCCGGTTGGTCATGGACTACGTCTTCCAGTTCGCCCGCTCGTGGCAACCCGGCAAGGCGATGGTGGTCGTTCTGGAGGCCACCTACACTGTCACTGATCCACCGCTCAAGCTTCTGCGGCGGGTCATCCCGCCGTTGCGTCTCGGGGGCGTGGCGCTCGACCTGTCCTTCTTCGTACTGATGATCATCGTCTACATCCTGATCTCGATCGTGAGCCGGCTGTGAGCGATGTGACCTACCGTCTTGCCGAATGCCGACGACTACGTTGAGGTGAAGAGATGCCGTTGACCCCCGAGGACGTGCGGAACAAGCAGTTCACGACCGTCCGCCTCCGAGAAGGCTATGACGAGGACGAGGTCGATGCCTTCCTCGACGAGGTCGAAGCCGAACTGACGCGCCTGCTTCGTGAGAACGAGGACCTGCGCGCGAAGCTCGCCGCCGCCACCCGCGCCGCTGCCCAGAACCAGCAGAACATGCGCAAGGGGCCGCCGGAGCAGGAACAACAGCAGCAGCAGGGCATGCGGGGTCCCGGCGCTCCCGTACCCGCCGGCATATCGGGCCCGCCGCAGCAGCAGATGGGTGGCCCCATGGGTGGTCCGCCCCAGTTGCCGAGCGGTGCGCCGCAACTGCCCGCCGGCCCCGGCGGACAGGGCCCGCAGGGTCCCGGCCCGATGGGTCAGGGCCCCGGGCCGATGGGTCAGGGTCCCGGCCCCATGGGTCAGGGTCCCGGGCCGATGGGCCAGGGCGGCCCGATGCAGGGGCAGATGGGCCCCGGTGGCCCGATGGGCGGTCCCATGGGTGGTCCCGGCATGCCCGGTCAGGGCGGCCCGGGTGGTGACAGCGCCGCGCGTGTGCTGTCGCTGGCCCAGCAGACCGCCGACCAGGCGATCGCCGAGGCCCGCTCCGAGGCCAACAAGATCGTCGGCGAGGCGCGTTCGCGTGCCGAGGGCCTGGAGCGGGACGCCCGCGCCAAGGCCGACGCGCTGGAGCGGGACGCGCAGGAGAAGCACCGCGTCGCGATGGGCTCCCTGGAGTCCGCCCGCGCCACGCTGGAGCGCAAGGTCGAGGACCTGCGCGGCTTCGAGCGCGAGTACCGCACGCGGCTGAAGTCCTACCTGGAGTCGCAGCTGCGACAGCTGGAGACCCAGGCGGACGACTCGCTCGCCCCGCCGCGCCAGCCCGCCGCCGCGTCCCTCCCGCCGTCCCCGGCGCCCTCCATGGCTCCGGCCGGTGCGAGTGCCCCGTCGTACGGCGGCGGCAACCCGGCGATGGGCGGCAACCCCGGCCCGGCCGGTGGCCCGTCCTACGGCGGCCAGCAGCAGATGGCTCCCGCCATGACCCAGCCCATGGCGCCGGTCCGGCCGCAGGGCCCGGGTCCGATGGGGCAGGCTCCCTCTCCGATGCGCGGGTTCCTCATCGACGAGGACGACAACTGACGGGCCCGAGCACGCCGTAGGCGTCGGCAGCGTTCAGGGCGGGGCCCCGGATCTTCTGGTCCGGGGCCCCGCCCTTTGCCGTGCGCGGGCAGGGGCCCGGGCAGCCACGGCGGTCGCGCGGGTGTTCCCGCGCTGGGTGTCTGCCCGGCGTACACCACGCCGAAGGCCCGGTCCCGCCGGAGAATCCTGGCGGGACCGGGCCTTCGAGTCGACCGTTACGCCTTGCGGAGGCGGAACGTCAGTGACAGGCCGTCGTCGGTGAACGGCTCACCGAAGGTGTCGTCCGCCTCACCCCGCGCGTAGTCCGTGGCGAGGACCTCGTCGGAGATCAGCGGCGCGTGCTCGGTCAGGGCGGCGGCCGTGGCCGGGTCGGTCGCGTTCCAGCGGAGCGCGATGCGGTCGGCGACGTCGAGGCCGCTGTTCTTGCGGGCCTCCTGGATCAGGCGGATCGCGTCGCGGGCGAGGCCCGCGCGGCGCAGTTCCTCCGTGATCTCCAGGTCGAGTGCGACCGTGGCACCCGAGTCGGAGGCCACCGACCAGCCCTCGCGCGGGGTCTCGGTGATGATCACCTCGTCGGGGGCGAGGACGATGGTCTCGCCGTCGACCTCCACCGAGGCCGTGCCTTCCCGCAGGGCGAGGGACAGGGCGGCCGCGTCGGCGTTCGCGACGGCTTTGGCGACGTCCTGGACGCGCTTGCCGAAGCGCTTGCCGAGCGCCCGGAAGTTGGCCTTCGCCGTGGTGTCGACCAGGGAGCCGCCGACCTCGGAGAGGGACGCCAGGGACTCGACGTTCAGTTCCTCGGTGATTTGCGTGTGCAGTTCGCGGTGCAGGGCGTCGAAACCCGTCGCCGCGATCAGCGCGCGCTTCAGCGGCTGGCGGGTCTTGACACCCGACTCCGCGCGCGTGGCCCGGCCGAGTTCCACGAGACGGCGCACCAGCACCATCTGCCTGGACAGCTCCGGGTCGATGGCGGCGAGGTCCGCCTCCGGCCAGGACGACAGGTGCACCGACTCCGGGGCGCCGGGGCTGACCGGCACGACCAGGTCCTGCCACACCCGCTCGGTGATGAACGGGGTGATGGGCGCCATCAGCTTCGTGACCGTCTCCAGCACCTCGTGCAGGGTGCGCAGCGCGGCCTTGTCGCCCTGCCAGAAACGGCGCCGGGAGCGGCGTACGTACCAGTTGGAGAGGTCGTCGACGAACGCGGACAGCAGCTTGCCGGCGCGCTGGGTGTCGTACGACTCCAGCGACGTCGTCACCTGGTCGGTGAGCGCGTGCAGTTCGGACAGCAGCCAGCGGTCGAGCAGCGGGCGGTCGGCCGGCGCCGGGTCGGCCGCGCTGGGGGCCCAGCCCGACGTGCGGGCGTAGAGGGCCTGGAAGGCGACCGTGTTCCAGTACGTGAGGAGGGTCTTGCGGACGACTTCCTGGATGGTGCCGTGGCCGACGCGGCGGGCCGCCCACGGGGAGCCGCCGGCCGCCATGAACCAGCGGACCGCGTCGGCGCCGTGCTGGTCCATGAGCGGGATCGGCTGGAGGATGTTGCCCAGGTGCTTGGACATCTTGCGGCCGTCCTCGGCGAGGATGTGGCCGAGGCAGACGACGTTCTCGTACGAGGACCTGTCGAAGACGAGGGTGCCGACGGCCATCAACGTGTAGAACCAGCCGCGGGTCTGGTCGATGGCCTCGGAGATGAACTGCGCCGGGTAGCGGGACTCGAACAGCTCCTTGTTCTTGTACGGGTAGCCCCACTGCGCGAACGGCATGGAACCCGAGTCGTACCAGGCGTCGATGACCTCCGGCACGCGTGTGGCCGTCGTGCCGCAGCCGCCCTGCGGGCAGGCGAAGGTCACCTCGTCGATGAAGGGGCGGTGCGGGTCGAGCCCGGACTGGTCGGTGCCGGTCAGCTCGCTCAGCTCGGTGCGGGAGCCGACGCAGGTGAGGTGGTCGTCCTCGCAGCGCCAGATGGGCAGGGGGGTGCCCCAGTAGCGGTTGCGGGAGAGCGCCCAGTCGATGTTGTTGGTCAGCCAGTCGCCGAACCGGCCGTGCTTGACCGTGTCGGGGAACCAGTTGGTCTTCTCGTTCTCCTGGAGGAGGCGGTCCTTGACGGCCGTGGTGCGGATGTACCAGGAGGGCTGCGCGTAGTACAGCAGCGCGGTGTGGCAGCGCCAGCAGTGCGGGTAGCTGTGCTCGTACGGGATGTGCCTGAAGAGCAGGCCGCGCGCGTCGAGGTCGGCGGTGAGCTGTTCGTCGGCCTTCTTGAAGAAGACGCCGCCGACGAGCGGGACGTCCTCCTCGAAGGTGCCGTCGGGACGGACCGGGTTGACCACCGGCAGGCCGTAGGAGCGGCAGACCTTGAGGTCGTCCTCACCGAAGGCGGGGGACTGGTGGACCAGGCCGGTGCCGTCCTCGGTGGTGACGTACTCGGCGTTGACCACGTAGTGCGCGGGCTCGGTGAACTCGACCAGTTCGAAGGGGCGCCGGTACGTCCAGCGCTCCATCTCGGCGCCCGTGAAGCTCTGGCCGGTGGTCTCCCAGCCCTCGCCGAGCGCCTTGCCGACCAGCGGCTCGGCGACGACCACCCGCTCCTCGCCGTTCGTCGCGACGACGTAGGTGACCTCGGGGTGCGCGGCGACGGCGGTGTTGGAGACCAGCGTCCAGGGCGTCGTCGTCCACACCAGGAGCGCGGCCTCGCCGGCGAGCGGGCCGGAGGTGAGCGGGAAGCGGACGTAGACGGACGGGTCGACGACCGTCTCGTAGCCCTGCGCCAGCTCGTGGTCCGACAGGCCGGTGCCGCAGCGGGGGCACCAGGGGGCGACGCGGTGGTCCTGGACCAGCAGCCCCTTGTTGAAGATCTCCTTCAGTGACCACCAGACCGACTCGATGTACTCGGGCTCCATGGTCACGTACGCCTCGTCGAGGTCGACCCAGTAGCCCATGCGGGTCGTCAGCTCGGCGAAGGCGTCGGTGTGGCGCAGGACGGACTCGCGGCACTTAGCGTTGAAGCCGGCGATGCCGTACGCCTCGATGTCCTTCTTGCCGGAGAAGCCCAGCTCCTTCTCGACGGCCAGCTCCACGGGCAGGCCGTGGCAGTCCCAGCCGGCCTTGCGGGCCACGTGGTAGCCGCGCATGGTGCGGAAGCGGGGGAAGACGTCCTTGAAGACGCGGGCCTCGATGTGGTGGGCGCCGGGCATGCCGTTGGCAGTGGGCGGGCCTTCGTAGAACACCCACTCGGGGCGGCCCTCGGACTGCTCCAGGCTCTTGGCGAAGATCTTCTGCTCGCGCCAGAAGTCGAGGACCGCGTGCTCGAGCGCGGAGAGGTCGACCTGGGCGGGTACCTGGCGGTACTGCGGCTGCGTGTTCAACGAACTTCCTCCGGCGGACGTGCTGCCTTCCGTCGGAGGGACGAGAGCTCGACTGTGACGTCCACGCCGTGTGCGGCGCGCTCCCGCGGTACCACCCTCCTTGGCCCTCCGCGCGCGTGGTGTGCGGCGGTGAGCCCCCTCATTGGGTCGCGAACCGGGTCTACTCGCCCGACGGGCTTTCTTCCGGCGGCTCCGGGGTGATCTTCACGTCGCGCTCGCCCCCGGGCTCACACCGTCCCCGGGTCGCTACGGGCTGCGTACGCCGCTACTCGTCCCCATCCACGCTTTTCGCTCCGCCCAGTGTACGGCGCCCCACCGACAGCGGCCGACCGGATTTCCGGGACGGGGCGGCGGGGGTGGTGCGTCGACTCGTGCGGGCCCGTGTGACCCGAATGACGCACGGCCGGTGTTCCGTGTGCGGGACGGGCGGCCCGGCGGGCCGCCCCGCGGATTACCGGGCGGGGAGCGGGGCACAACGGATGCATGTTCGCCGCGTGCGATCCCGGGGCGGACGAATCGGACGGTGCGTCCCGTTGCCGCGGGACCCGAGTCGATTTATCGTCCCATAACGATTCGCGTGCAAGATCACAATATGTGAAGGGGCCGCGGCCATGGTGGCGAAGAAGAGCGCACAGGGGGGCGCGGCGGCCGGGGCCGGTGGCGGGGCGGTGCCGGTGACGAAGGCGGTGGCGAAGAAGGCCGTGGCGAGGAAGAGCGCGGCCGGGAAGACCTCCCCGAGGAAGGCCGCGGACGGACGGGCCGTGGCCCGGGCGCCGGAGGAAGCGGCTGCGGAGGCGGTCGCCGGGGAGGCGCCCGGCGACAGGACTGCCGCCGGGAAGACGGCTGTGAAGAAGGCCGCCGTGAAGAAGGCCGCGGCCGGGAAGACGGCCGGGAGGACACCGGCCGGGGCGCCGGGGACGGCGTCGGCCGGGAAGGCGGCCGGCGCCGTGACGGCCGGGGGAGGGAGCAGGGCGGCCGCCGGGGAGCCGGCCGCCGGCGTCAGCACGGCCAAGGATGTGGGCGCGGCGCACGCCGCGGAGCAGACGGGAGCCACGACGGTGGTTGCGAAGAAGACTCCTGGCACGGCCACGGCGGCGAAGACGCCCCTTCCCACGGCGCGCGGGACGGCGGCGGAGCCCGGCGATCTCGCGGTGCGCCCCGGTGAGGACCCCTGGACGCCGGAAGAGGCCGCGCAGGCCCACGCGGAGCTGCGTTCCGAGCAGGAGCGGCTGGAGACCGAGATCGGCGAGTCCGAGCGGTCGCTCGCGGGCCTGATGCGGGACTCGGGGGACGGCGCCGGCGACGACCAGGCGGACACCGGGACCAAGAACATCACGCGCGAGCACGAACTGGCGCTCACCGCCAACGCCCGCGAGATGCTCACCCAGACCGAGCACGCCCTGGAGCGCCTGGAGGCCGGCACGTACGGCCTGTGCGAGAACTGCGGCAGGCCCATCGGCAAGGCCCGGATGCAGGCGTTCCCCCGGGCGACCCTGTGCGTGGAGTGCAAGCAGAAGCAGGAACGGCGGTACTGACCTGGGCCGGGAGACCGCGAAGGCGTGCCGTACCCTCGTGCTCAGTCAGGTACCTAGGTCGAAGGACTCACGTGGCAGAGGCGGAGCGCATCATCGGTACGCCGGACACCCCGGACTCGGCGCGGGCACGGCAGGACCGGCCCGGGGAGAACGCGCCGTCGGGCGAGTCGTCCGGTTCCGAGGGGGCCGCGGGCCCGGCCGGCGGGTCCGGCACCGACGCGTCGGGCGGAACGGACGGCGCGGGTGGTGCGCACGCCGCCCCGGGACCGTCCGGGACCGCTGCCGCGCCGTCCCCGGGCCGGCGCCGGGTCGCCGTGCTGTTCACGATCGCGGTGGTCGCGTACGCCCTCGACCTGGTCAGCAAGATGCTCGTGGTCGCCAAGCTGGAGCACCACGAGCCGGTGGAGGTCGTCGGCGACTGGCTGAAGTTCGAGGCCGTGCGCAACGCGGGCGCGGCCTTCGGGTTCGGCGAGGCCTTCACCGTGATCTTCACGGTGATCGCGGCGGTCGTGATCGTGGTGATCGCCCGGCTGGCGCGCAAGCTGTACAGCACGCCGTGGGCGATCGCGCTGGGCCTGCTGCTCGGCGGCGCCCTCGGAAACCTCACCGACCGGGTCTTCCGTTCGCCGGGCGTCTTCGAGGGCGCGGTGGTCGACTTCATCGCGCCGAAGCACTTCGCCGTGTTCAATCTGGCCGACTCCGCGATCGTGTGCGGCGGCATCCTGATCGTGCTGCTGTCGTTCCGGGGCCTCGACCCGGACGGGACCGTCCACAAGGACTGACCCGGGGACAGGACCGACCGGGGCGACGACTGCCCCGGGACCCCGGACCGGGCGGGTTTTCCCCAGGGCCCTGTCCTCGCCGGTGCCCGTACGACGCGTCTGTCCACAGGCCCGGTCAGGAGTGCCGGGCGGGTCCGGCATACTCGACGGGTGAGCACGATTCCCGAGATCCGTACCCTGCCCGTGCCCGACGGCCTGGAGGGCGAGCGCGTCGACGCCGTCATCTCCCGCATGTTCGGCTTCTCCCGGACGAAGGCGGCCGAGCTGGCCGCCGCGGGGAAGGTCGCGGTCGACGGATCGGTGGTCGGCAAGTCGGAGCGCGTGCACGGCGGCGCCTGGCTGGAGGTCGAGATGCCGCAGGCGCCCGCGCCCGTGCAGGTGGTCGCGGAGCCGGTCGAGGGCATGGAGATCGTGCACGACGACGACGACGTGGTCGTGATCGCCAAGCCGGTCGGGGTCGCCGCGCACCCCTCGCCGGGCTGGAGCGGGCCGACCGTCATCGGCGGGCTCGCAGCCGCCGGGTACCGCATCTCGACGTCCGGTGCCGCCGAGCGCCAGGGCATCGTCCACCGCCTCGACGTCGGCACCTCGGGCCTGATGGTCGTCGCCAAGTCCGAGTACGCGTACACGTCGCTGAAGCGCCAGTTCAAGGAGCGCACGGTCGACAAGCGGTACCACACGCTCGTCCAGGGCCACCCGGACCCCACGAGCGGCACGATCGACGCGCCCATCGGCCGGCACCCGCAGCACGACTACAAGTGGGCGGTCACGGCCGACGGCAAGCCGTCCGTCACGCACTACGACCTGATCGAGGCATTCCGCGCCGCCTCCCTGCTCGACGTGAAGCTGGAGACCGGCCGCACCCACCAGATCCGCGTCCACATGGCGGCCCACCGCCATCCCTGCGCCGGGGACCTGACCTACGGCGCCGACCCCACTCTCGCCAGGCGGCTCGGTCTGACCCGCCAGTGGCTGCACGCCGTCCGGCTCGGCTTCGAGCACCCCGGCGACGGCCAGTGGGCGGAGTACGCCAGCGACTACCCCGAGGACCTGCAGAAGGCGCTCGACAAGGTGCGCGCGGAGACCTACGCGTAGCCGCACTCCCGCGTGCGGCCCGGACACGGGCGTGCGCGCGGCGGTGCGGCGTACGCGGTGCCGCGGGTTCCGGCCCGTCGGCGCTGCGGAACCGCCCCGCGCGGGGTGGCGCGGCGGGCAGGCCGCGGGGACGGCGTGGCAGGGTGGGAGCGAGCACCCGTGTGATGTCGCAACCCCGGAGCGCTGACCGTGGACCAGCTGGCCCTGCTGTTCGTGCTGCTGCTGGGGGCCCTGGTCAGCGTCCCGGTGGGGGAGCGGCTGGGGCTGCCGGCGCCGGTGCTGATGACGCTCCTCGGTGTCGGCCTCGCGCTGCCCGGCTTCGTGCCCGACGTCGAGATCCCGCCGGAGCTGATCCTTCCGCTGGTGCTCCCGCCCCTGCTGTACGCCGCCGTACGACGGACCTCGTGGCGCCAGTTCACCATCAACAAACGGCCGATCTTCCTGCTGGCGGTGGCGCTGGTCTTCGTCACCACCGTCGCCGTGGCCGCCGTCGCGGGCGCGGTCGTGCCGGGACTGCCGGTCGCCGCGGCCGTCGCGCTGGGCGCGCTGGTCGCCCCGCCCGACCCGGTCGCCGCGACCGCCGTCGCCGCCCGGCTCGGCCTGCCGCGCCGCCTGGTGTCCATCCTGGAGGGCGAGGGGCTGTTCAACGACGTCACCGCGATCGTCCTGTACCACGTGGCGATCGCGGCGGTGGTCAGCGGAACGTTCTCGCCGTGGGAGGCCGGGCTCGACCTGGTGCTGTCCGCCGTCGTCGCCGTCGCGCTCGGGCTGGCGCTGGGCTGGGGCGCGAACAAGCTGATGAACGTGCTCGGCGACGCGACCCTCCAGATCGGCCTGAGCCTGCTCGTGCCGTACGCCTCCTACGTGCTCGCCGAGGAACTGCACGGCTCCGGAGTGCTCGCCGTGCTCACCACCGCCCTGTTCCTCACCGAGTACGCGCACGACGCCGACGACGTGATGACCCGGCTGGCCGGGCACACCTTCTGGGACGTCGTCGACACCCTCGTCACCGGCGTCGCGTTCGGCCTGATCGGCCTCGAACTGCACATCGCGGTCCGTACCGCGTCCGGGCGGTGGGGGGAGCTGCTCGGCTGGGCGGGCGCGATCGTCGTGGTGGTGGTCCTGGTGCGGCTGCTGTGGCTGCTGCCGGCGACCTGGCTGACGCAGCGGCTGCACTCCCGGCGCGACCACGACGAGGACATCCCGACGAGCTGGCGGGAGACCGTCGTCGTGTGGTGGTCGGGCATGCGCGGTGTCGCCTCGGCGGCGCTGGCGCTCGCCATTCCGCTGCACACCGACGACGGAGCCGCCTTCCCCGGCCGGGGCGAGATCGTGTTCGTCGCGTTCATGGTCATCATGGCGACGCTGCTGATCCAGGGCCTGACCCTGCCGTGGCTGGTGCAGCGGCTGGGCGTGCAGGCCGACACAGAACGGGAGAAGGACTTCGAGAAACAGCTCGCGGTGCGTGCGGCCAGGGTGGCCAAACAGCGCCTGAAGGAGATCGACGACGCCGAGGGCCTCCCGGAGGACATCAGCGAGCAGATGACACGGCGGGCCTTCGACATCGGGCTGCGTATCAGCCCCGACATCGCCGAGGAGGAACGGCGGGAGGCGCACGCGAACCGGGTGCGGCGGCTCAGGCAGGTCCGGCGCATCCAGGGCGAGATGCTGAGCGCCGCGCGGCACGAGGTGCTGGCGGCACGCAGCGAGCCGGGCGCCGACCCGGAGATCGTGGACCGGGTGCTGCGCCACCTGGACGTGCGTAGCCTGCGGTGATGGCCGCCCGGCCGGGGCCGGCCACCCGCGGCCGGTGACCGGGTCAGTGCCGCGGAGTGCCGTGCGCGCGCCTGCCGCCCGCGCCGTCGGACGCCGGACCGCGGGAAGCCGTGCCGTTGGACGCCGACCCGTGGCCGTCCGCGGTGCGGCGGCGCCCCTCGGCGAGGGCCCCGCTGCCGTGACCGTTGCGGGGCGGCGGAAGAGCCGCGTCCGCGGTGTTGACGCGCGGCAGGGCGTACGGATGGTGGTCGGCGAGCCAGCGCACCATCTCCTCGCGGACCGTGACCCGCACCGTCCACAGGTCGTCCGGGTCCTTGGCCGTCATCAGCGCCCGCACCTGCAGGGTGTTCGGTGTGCTGTCCGTGACGGAGAGGTTGTAGGCGCGGCCGTCCCACGCCGGGCACGCGCGCAGGATGTCCCGGAGCTTCTCGCGCATCGGCTCGGTCGGTGCCGAGTGGTCGAGGTGCCACAGGACGGTGCCGGTCATCTCCGCGCCGCCGCGCGACCAGTTCTCGAACGGCTTGGACGTGAAGTACGAGACGGGCATCGTGATCCGGCGCTCGTCCCAGGTGCGGACGGTCAGGAAGGTCAGGGTGATCTCCTCGACCGTGCCCCACTCGCCGTCCACCACGACCGTGTCGCCGATGCGCACCATGTCGCCGAAGGCGATCTGCAGCCCGGCGAACATGTTGCCCAGCGTCGACTGGGCGGCGACACCGGCGACGATGCCGAGGATGCCGGCGGAGGCCAGCAGCGACGCGCCCGCCGCGCGCATCGCGGGGAAGGTCAGCAGCATCGCCGCGGCGGCGACCACGCCGACGACGGCGGAGACCACCCGCACGATCAGGGTCACCTGGGTGCGCACCCGGCGCACCCGCGCGGGATCGTGGTGCGAGCGGGCGTAGCGCGAGTACGACGTCTCCACGACCGCGGCCGCGATACGGATCACCAGCCAGGCCGCCGCACCGATCAGGACCAGCGTCAGGGTCCGGCCGATCCCGACGTCGTGGGACTGCAGGACGTCGGCCGCGTCGTAGGACCCTCTGAGGAAGGCCGCGCACAGCACGAGCTGGAACGGGATGCGGGCACGGCGCAGCAGTCCCCACAGCGGGGTCTCCGGGTGCCGCCGGTCGGCCTGGCACAGCAGACGGTCGGTGCCCCAGGCGATCACGGCGGTGAGCACGACCGAGCCGCCGACCACGATCAGGGGGCGGAGCAGATTCTCCATGTCTTCGAACCTAACCAACACCACCGACAACGAACCTGTGACTTCCGGAACGTAGGGGGTACGGGGCGCGGGGCGTCACGGGACGCGGTGCCTCCACGCGGTGCGGGACGTCCGTCCCGCGGCGGTCCCGCCCCTGGCCGGGCCCCGTCCGTGCCCAGAACCGCGTTGTCGGACCCTGCTGGCACCATGGCCTCATGAACATCGTGCTCTTTCATTCGACCTACGGCCTGAGGCCGGCCGTGCGCGAGGCCGCCGACCGGCTGCGCTCCGCCGGACACGAGGTGTGGACGCCCGACCTCTTCGAGGGGCGCGTGTTCGACACCGTCGAGGACGGCATGGCGCACCAGGACGGGATCGGCAGGGACGAGCTGCTCAGGCGGGCCGTGCTGGCCGCCGCGCCCTACTCGGAGCGGGGCCTGGTCTACGCCGGTTTCTCGCTGGGCGCGTCCGTCGCGCAGACCCTCGCCCTCGGCGACGGCACGGCGCGCGGCCTGCTGCTCCTGCACGGCACGTCGGACATCGCGGCGAACGCCTCGGCGGAGGGGCTGCCGGTCCAGCTGCACGTGGCCGAGCCGGACGCGTTCGAGACGGACGACTGGCTCAGCGCCTGGTATCTCCAGATGGGCAGGACGGGCGCCGAGACCGAGGTGTTCAGATACGCCGGGGCCGGTCACCTCTACACCGACCCCGGCCTTCCCGACTACGACTCCGAGGCCGCCGAGGCCACCTGGCGGGTGGCCCTCGGCTTCCTCGACTCGCTTCAGGAGCGTCAGCCGGCGGCCCGGTAGGCGGCCCAGCTGTCCTGCATGCGCGTCACCTGACCCGCGGTGAACTGGTACATGCACGCGTCGTACGTGTAGTCCATGAAGTTGTGGATCGGGTCGGCGCCCGGCTTGCTGGCGCAGGTGTCACGGCCCGTGGGGCACTCGTACGCCGGGCTCTTCTCGGCCGGGGTGTCGGAGACGTAGTCGCCGTTGCCGTTGCAGCCGCCCTGGAAGGTGTGGTAAAGGCCCATCCAGTGGCCGACCTCGTGGGTGCCGGTGTCGCCCTCGTCGTAGTTGGTGGCCGAGCCGCCCGGCAGGGAGGCGTCCAGTACGACGACGCCGTCCATCGACGGGGCGGACCTGTAGGAGCTCGGGAAGGTGGCCCAGCCGAGCAGGCCGTCGCCGATGTTGGCGGTGTAGAAGTTGAGCGCGTTCGCGCCGCCCTTGCGCAGGGCGGACTTCATCGCCTTCTCCTCCGCCGAGCCGTAGCCCACGGTGTACCAGGCGGCGTTGTCGGTGTAGTCGGTGCCGGCCAGCGTGAACTGGAAGCCCGAGTCGGTGTTGCCCGTGCCCTGGCCGGCGTAGGCGGCGTTCAGGACGTTCATCTGGGCGGTGATGTCCGCCGAGCTGAGCTTGCCGGTGTCGCCGTCGTGGATGACGTGGAAGTAGACCGGGATGCTCGTGGAGGCGGCGGCCGAGAGGCGGCCGTTCTGGCGCAGCTTGTCGAGCTTGGCGCGCAGGTCCTTGTCCATGGCCTGGGCGCGGGCGTCGGTGACCTCGTTCGGCTCGGCGACGTGCTCGCCGTGGCCGGGACGGGCCTCGCGGGCCGTGGCGCTGGTGTCGTCGGCGCACTGGGTGGCCGAGGTGTCGGCCGCGGCGACACCGGAGGGGGAGGCGAGCGGGCTGAACATCAGGGTTCCGGCCACGACGGCCGTACCGAGAAGGCGTCTGCGCGACGAGGACGATATCCGGGCAAGCGCACGCATGCGGGCTCCTAGCGGATGCGGTGGGGAAATGGGGTACAGGGGTCTTCCTGTCCGCCGCCCGGAGATTACGTGGACATGCCGACGCGCACAGAGCAGTGATCAAGCCCAATCAAATAACCGGCAAACCGGGGCGATCGGGAAAGTGACACGTGCAGGAACGTGTGACGGCCACGGGTTTGAGGGTCCGTGTGAGCGAGTGGAGTCACCGAGCGGGCGGTGTGTCCGGATTACAGCCCCGGCTCGCACCACCCGCTGTAGCGGCGTGATCTCCCCTCGACGGTCCGCGTTCCGGTCATGATTGGCTGAAAACAGCCCCTTGCCGAGTCGGGTGACGGGGGCTACACGGGGTCGTATGTCCGTTCGACCTTCTGGGTGCCGCTGCGCGTGCGGTAGGAGCGGGCCCACGACGAGGACGCGTCCGGCTCGGTGCGGCCGGACAGGACGTAGAAGTCCATCTGCGCCCGCTCGGCCGTGATGTCCAGGACGCCGTAGCCGTGGCGGTCGGTGTCGATCCAGTGGACGTGCCGGTTCGCGGCGCGGATCAGCGGGGCGGCGACCGCCGTGACCGTGCCCTCGGGGACCTTCACGATGTCGTCGAGGTTGTCGGAGGTGACCGAGGTGACCACGAACTCCGTGGCGGCGGAGGCCGACAGCGGGTACGTACCGGCGTTCACCGGCACGTCGTTGGCCCAGGCCATGTGGATGTCGCCGGTCAGGAACACGGTGTTGCGGATCGCGTGGGAGCGCAGGTGGTCCAGGAGCTCGCGCCGGTCGTCCGTGTAGCCGTCCCACTGGTCGGTGTTGACCGCGAGTCCCTCCCGCGGCAGTCCCAGCAGCTCGGCGAGCGGCTCAAGCAGGTCGGCGGTGAGCGAGCCGATCGCGAACGGCGCGATCATCACGGAGTTGCCGACCAGCCGCCAGGTGGTGTCGGACGCCGCCAGGCCGGACTTCAGCCAGTCGAGCTGGGCCCGGCCGGTGAGGGTGCGCTCCGGGTCGTCGACGTCGCCGTTGCCGACGGACGCCTGCTGCGAGCGGAACGAGCGCAGGTCCAGCAGCGACAGATCGGCCAGCCTGCCGAAGCGCAGCCGGCGGTAGGTGGTGCCCTCGACGGCCGGACGCACCGGCATCCACTCGAAGTAGGCCTGCCTGGCGGCGGCCTGCCGGGCGGACCAGGCGCCCTCCGCGCCCTCGGTGTGGTTGCCCGCGCCGCCCGACCAGGTGTCGTTGGCGAACTCGTGGTCGTCCCAGATCGCCACGACCGGGGCCGCCGCGTGCAGCGCCCGGAGGTCGGGGTCGGTCTTGTAGCGGGCGTGCCGGATGCGGTAGTCGGCGAGCGTGACGATCTCGTGGGCGGGCTCGTGCGGCCGGACGACCGTGTCGCGCGTGCCGTACTCGCCGGACCGGTACTCGTAGATGTAGTCGCCCAGGTGCAGCCAGGCGTCCAGGTCGCCGCGGGCCGCGAGGTGGCGGTACGCGGAGAAGTGGCCGGCCTCCCAGTTGGTGCAGGACACCACGCCGAAACGGAGGTTCGCCACGGAGGAGTCGGCGGCGGGCGCGGTGCGGGTGCGGGCGGTGGGGGAGTGCGCGCCCCCGGCGGAGAAGCGGAACCAGTAGTCGGTGGCCGGCCGCAGGCCGCGGATGTCCGCCTTGACGGTGTGGTCGGAGGCGGCGCCGGCCGTCAGGGAGCCCTGGGCGACGACGTCCGTCAGCGCCCGGTCCCGGGCGACGACCCAGCTCACCTCGGTGTCGGGGCCCGCCCCCGAGCCCGGTGTCGCCTCCGGCGCGGGAGTCACGCGCGTCCACAGCAGGACTCCGTCGGGCAGCGGGTCTCCGGAGGCCACGCCGTGCAGGAAGGCGGGGGCGGCGTCCGCGGCGGCGCGGGCGGGGAGCGCGGCCGCGAGCGGGCCGGCCAGGACGGCGGTCGCCGCCGCGGCCTTGACGACCGAACGGCGGCGAGGGGCGCGGGAGTCGGGTGATCCCGCGGCGACGGTGTGCTCCGGGTTGCCCGGAGCCTCGGGTGTTCCGTATCGACTGGTCACAGTCGATCAGATTACTGACTGGTAGTAACAAGAGCGGGCGAACTCGTGAAAGTCCGCCCGCTCTTGGCCGGGACGCCGGCGGCATCCGGCCGCCGGGCACGTCTCAGCGCGGTGGCCGGGCGCCCACGGCCGACGGCCGTCCGGCGGCCCGGCGTGCCCGCGTCAGCCCTTCAGCGCCTTCTCGATCGCCGTGGTGAACTCCGCGGGGCTCATCGGCGCGTTCTTGCCGTCCGCGCCGGTGACCTTCTTGCCGTCCATGAGCAGGGTCGGCGTGCCCTGGAAGCCGTACTTCGCGCCGTCCTTGTCGAACCTCTCGCTCATGGTGAGCGCCCACTTGTCGTAGGTGCCGTCCTTGACGTCCTTCTGGAAGGCCTTGTTGCCCTTCAGCTTCTCGACGGTGTCCGCCACCTTGATCAGGTAGTCGTCGTCCTTGAACTTGTCCTTGCTCTCCTCGGGGTGGTACTTCATCGAGTAGAGCGCCTTCTTGTAGTCGAGGAAGGCGTCCGGGTCGACGTCGAGAGCGGCACCCAGGGCGCTGAGGGCGTTCCTGGAACCCTCGCCCGGGACGCTGTTGTCGATGAAGGTGGCGCCGACGAACTGCAGCTTGTACTTGCCGTCCTCGTAGCCCTTGTGGACCGCGTCGCCGACGACCTGCTCGAAGGACGCGCAGACCGGGCAGCGCGGGTCCTCGTACATCGCGAGCGTCTTCTCGGCGCCGTCCTCGCCGATGACGACGGTCGTGCCGTCCTTGCCGGTGGTGTGGGCCGGCTTCACCAGCTTGTCGTCCTTGACGGCCTCCCAGTACTCGGGCTTGCTCGCCTGGACCGCCGCGTAGCCGATGCCGCCGGCTATCGCGAGGACGCCGACTATGGAGAGGGCGACGACGACCTGCCGCTTGGCCTTCGCCCGCTTCGCCTCGCGCTCGCGCTCGACGCGCAGGCGCTCCCGCGCCGCCGACTTGGCCGTCTGGCTGTTCCGCTTGCTCATGGGTTTCTCCACGGGGGACGCGCACACGTGTGTGCGGGATACGTATGGGTGGGGGGCCGGCGCTCAGGGGTGGCGCCGGCGCGAAAGCGTGGTGCGCCTCAGACGAGGGCGGCCGGGCGCGGAGGGCCACGCCGTCCCAGGGAGTGGGCGAGAAGCAGACCGCGGGCGGGTCCCGTACGGACCGCCGGACGCGGCAGGGGGCGCGGCGCCGGGGTGGCCCGCGCGGTGACCGTGGCGACGGCGGCCAGCAGCGGCCGGAACGTGGCCGCGCCCACCGCCCGCAGCACCTGGGCCAGGGCCCGCTCGCCGCGGCGCAGCCAGGCCGCCGCCAGCAGGCCGACGGCGAGGTGCGCGCCGAGCAGCAGCCAGGCGGTGGCCGGGTCGGCGCCCGCGACCAGCGTGGTGAGCCGGTCGGCGCCGTCGCCGGTGACCTGGGCCAGCGGCGTGCCGACGGGGGTGCCGTCGCCGCACAGCACGTCGAAGCCCACGGAGTGCAGCGCACCCGTGACCGGGCCGCCCGCGGCGCCGTAGCAGACGTGCTGGCCGGTGGTGAGGACGGTGTCCGCGGCGAGCTCCAGCGGGACCAGCAGCGCGGCGATCCGGCCGAAGGAGCGCTCGTGGCCCGCGAGGGCGTACGCCACGGCGAACACGGCGGCCGCGAGGGCGGCCACCGTGTTCAGCGGCAGGGGGGCCCGCGACAGCAGCACGTGCGACGCGGTGCTGAGGGTCACGACGAGTGCCGTGAACAGCGCCGCGCGCAGGGCTCTGACCGGGGTCCTGGACATGTCCATAGCAAGGGAAGAGTCTGGCACGTACTCCGGTAAAGGGCCCTTAAAAAGAGCCTGTGGGCGAGGGGAAGGTCACAGTCCCGGTATCCGGCCGTTGCGGAACAGGTCGACGAACGTCTGGTGATCGGCACGCGCGCGTGCGCCGTAGGTGTGGGCGAAGTCGACCAGCAGCGGGGCGAAGCCGTCCTCGTCCGCCGCGATGGCCGCGTCGATGGCGCGTTCCGTCGAGAAGGGCACCAGCGACTCGCCGGACTGGTCGTCCGCCGCCGCGTGCATCGCCGCCGTGGCCCGGCCGAGGTCGGCGACGATCTGGGCGATCTCCTCCGGGTCGTCGATGTCGACCCAGTCCAGGTCCACCGCGTACGGCGACACCTCGGCGACCAGTTGGCCCGACCCGTCCAGCTCCGTCCAGCCGAGCCAGGGATCGGCGTGCGCCTGGAGGGCGCGCTGCGAGATCACCGTGCGGTGGCCCTCGTGCGCGAAGTAGCCGCGGATCTCCGGGTCCGTGACGTGCCGGGAGACGGCCGGGGTCTGGGCCTGCTTGATGTAGATCACCACGTCGTTCTCCAGGGCGTCGCTGTTGCCCTCCAGGAGGATGTTGTACGACGGCAGGCCCGCCGAGCCGATGCCTATGCCGCGGCGGCCGACGACGTCCTTCACGCGGTAGGAGTCGGGGCGGGTCAGCGACGACTCCGGCAGCGTCTCCAGATAGCCGTCGAAGGCGGCGAGCACCTTGTAGCGGGTCGCCGCGTCCAGCTCCACGGAGCCGCCGCCCGCCGCGAACCGGCGGTCGAAGTCGCGTATCTCCGTCATCGAGTCCAGCAGCCCGAAGCGGGTCAGCGCGCGGGCCGCGCGCAGCGCGCCGAGCAGCGGGCCCTGCGCGGTGTCCAGCGTGAACGGCGGCACGTCCTCGCTCCTGGCACCGGTCGCGAGGGCGCGGACGCGCTCGCGGTACGCGCCCGCGCAGATCCGCACCAGCTCCGTGATCTGCTCGTCGCCGAGCGCCTTCGCGTACCCGATCAGGGCGATGGAGGCGGACAGGCGCTTCAGGTCCCAGGTGAAGGGGCCGACGTAGGCCTCGTCGAAGTCGTTGACGTTGAAGATCAGGCGGCCCGTGGCGTCCATGTACGTGCCGAAGTTCTCCGCGTGCAGGTCGCCGTGGATCCACACCCGCGAGGTGCGCCCGTCCAGGAACGGCCCGCCCCCCAGCTCCGGCTCCAGGTCGTGGTAGAAGAGGCACGCCGTGCCCCGGTAGAAGGCGAACGCGGAGGCCGCCATCTTGCGGAACTTCACACGGAACGCGGCCGGGTCGGCGGCCAGGAGCTCGCCGAAGGCGGTGCCGAACACGGCGAGTATCTCCTCGCCGCGGCTCTCGTCGCCGGGCTGCGGAACCGACATCGCTGGTGCCTCCTGCTGCGGGGTGGTGCATGACGGGACCCGCGGGCCGGGCGCCTCCGACCTCTCAACGGGCGGGCGCGCCGCGAAGTGCCCGCGGGCTGGTGCAAAGGTACGAGATGCCGGACCTCGTCCCCCGCGCCGTGCGCGACGGGGCCCCGGTCTCGTACGCGGGTGCGAGGGGCGTCCCGCTCGCGCACGGACGTCTCCCGCTCCCGCACGAAAGGTACGCGGGGCCGCCCGCCGCTGTCAGTGCCGGGGCATAGACTTCGACGCTGTTCCCCCGGACTGTCCGCAGCCCCCCGGACGCCGTTCGCCCCACGTTCTCCCTGGAGGCCGCCGCCGTGTCGAAGCCGCCGTTCACGCACCTGCACGTCCACACGCAGTACTCGCTGCTGGACGGTGCCGCGCGGCTCAAGGACATGTTCAACGCGTGCGACGAGATGGGCATGTCCCACATCGCCATGTCC
>DASTDN010000081.1:0-2664 GCA_035710365.1 Streptomyces sp.
CCCGCCGCCACCTCGGCCTGGCTCGGCGAGAACCACTCCAGCTCGCACGCCGTCGCCAGGCCCACGCACCAGTCCCGGTGCCGCCGTCGCATCCGCTCGGCGTCCCCGGTCGCCTCCAGCCACTGCGCGCCGTACGCCCGCACCGTGTCGAGCATGCCGTAGCGCACCCCCGCCGGGCCCTCCTCGCGCGTCACCACCGACTGCGCCAGCAGCGCGCTCAGCACGTCCAGCACTTCCTCGGCGGCGAGCCCGTCCCCGGTGCACACGTACTCGGCGGCCGACAGTTCCACCGGGCCGGGGAACACCGACAGGCGCGCCCACAGCAGCCGCTCGCGCGGCGTGCACAGCTCGTGGCTCCAGCCGATCGCGGTGCGCAGCGCCCGGTGCCGGGGCAGGGCGCCCCGCCCGTCGCCCGTCAGCAGCAGGAACCGGTCGTCGAGCCGGTCCAGCAACTGCTCCGGGGACAGCGCGCCGAGCCGTCCCGCCGCCAGCTCCACGGCCAGCGGGATGCCCTCCAGCCGCCGGCACACCTCCCGCACCCGCGGGCCGTCCGCCACCTCGACGCCCTGCTGCGCGGCCCGCACCCGGAACAGCTCGACCGCCTCGTCCTCGCCGAGCGGCGCCAGCGGGACGACCCGCTCCCCGGCCAGGGCCAGCGCCCGCCGCGACACCGCGAGGACGCGCAGCTCCGGCAGGCGGCGCAGCAGCTCCGTCACCAGCTCGGCGCACGGGTCCACCAGATGCTCGAAGCCGTCCAGGACCAGCAGCGCCCGGCGCCCCGCGAGATGGCCGAGGAGCGTCTCGCGCGCAGGGCGCGCCGTGTGGTCGGTCAGCCCCAGCGCGGCCACCACCGCGTGGTCGACGAACTCCGGGTCGCGCACCGGGGCCAGCTCCGCCCGCCACACCCCGTCCGGCGGTCCGCACCGGGCCGCCGCGCGCGCCGCCAGCCGCGACTTGCCGATCCCGCCGGTGCCCGTCACCGTCACCAGCCGCGCGGTGCCGAGAGCCGCCGCGAGCCCGGCGAGTTCCGCCGTCCGGCCCACGAAGGCGTCCAGTTCCAGGGGCGGACCGCCGTCCGGGGAGGCGGTGTCGTGCCGATGATCCCGCATGAACACGGAGCGTACTGAACCGAATTCGCTCCGTGCATCCCCTTCGGGCAAGTCCACCCGTGCCGGGCGGTAATGCGGTGCGGACCCGCGGGCCCGGCGCGATAGGCTCGGCGCACGACTTTTCTCGATGTCCAGGCATGTTTTCAGGGAGCGGGTGCACACAGTGTCCGGTGGAGAAGTGGCCGGAATCCTGGTGGCCGTGTTCTGGGCGATCCTGGTCTCCTTCCTCGCCGTCGCGCTGGCGAGGCTGGCCCAGACGCTCCGCGCGACCACCCGGCTCGTGGCGGACGTCACCGACCAGGCCGTCCCGCTGCTGGCGGAGGCCTCCTCGGCGGTGCGTTCCGCGCAGACCCAGATCGACCGGGTCGACGCGATCGCCAGCGACGTGCAGGAGGTCACCTCCAACGCCTCCGCGCTGTCCACCACCGTCGCCTCCACGTTCGGCGGTCCGCTGGTCAAGGTCGCGGCCTTCGGCTACGGCGTGCGCAAGGCGATCACCGGCCGCCGGGAAGAGGACGCACCCGCGAGGGCGCCCCGGCGCGCCGTGATCGTGGGCCGTACCGTGCCGACCGCGCGGCGGACGAAGCGAAGCCGCGGAAAGAGGGACTGACCCGGACATGTTCCGTCGTACGTTCTGGTTCACCACCGGTGTGGCCACCGGTGTGTGGGCCACCACCAAGGTCAACCGCAAGCTGAGGCAACTGACCCCCGAGCACCTGGCCGTGACCGCGGCCAACAGGGCCATCGAGACCGGCCACCGGCTCAAGGACCGCGCCGTCGAGTTCGCGCTGGACGTCCGCGACCACATGGCCCGGCGCGAGGCCGAGCTGGACGACGCGCTCGGACTGAGCGCCCCCGCCGGCCGGGAACTTCCCGAGGCGCGGCGCTACACCGCGATCAAGAACCGCAACAAGCCGAAGTCCGTCGGCCCCGACAGGACGACGTACTCGTACAACCGGAATGAGGACCACTGATGGAGTCGGCCGAGATCCGCCGCCGCTGGCTGAGCTTCTTCGAGGAGCGCGGTCACACCGTCGTCCCTTCGGCGTCGCTCATCGCGGACGACCCGACTCTGCTGCTCGTCCCGGCCGGCATGGTGCCGTTCAAGCCGTACTTCCTGGGTGAGGTCAAGCCGCCGTTCGACCGCGCCACCAGCGTGCAGAAGTGCGTGCGCACCCCCGACATCGAAGAGGTCGGGAAGACCACCCGGCACGGCACGTTCTTCCAGATGTGCGGCAACTTCTCCTTCGGCGACTACTTCAAGCAAGGCGCCATCGAGCTCGCCTGGGAGCTGCTCACCGGCGACCGGGACAAGGGCGGTTACGGCCTCGACCCCGAGCGCCTGTGGATCACCGTCTACCGGGACGACGACGAGGCCGAGCGCATCTGGCGCGACGTCGTCGGCGTGCCCGAGGAGCGCATCCAGCGCCTGGGCATGAAGGACAACTACTGGTCCATGGGCGTCCCCGGCCCCTGCGGCCCCTGCTCCGAGATCAACTACGACCGCGGCCCCGAGTTCGGCGCCGAGGGCGGCCCCGCCGTCAACGACGAGCGG
>DASTDN010000082.1:0-18820 GCA_035710365.1 Streptomyces sp.
GTCGGCGTCGACGAGCCCGTGGTACACGGTGAACACGGGCCCGCACGCGGCACCGCCACCGGCCCGCAGATGCCGGGACAACTCCTCGGTGGCGGTGTCGACGAATCCCGGCAGCGCCTCCGCCGGCACATGGCCCTCCACGAAGACGACCCGCTGCTCGTCGTTGTCCCGCTCCTCGATGAGATACGTGTCCGTCGTGGTCCGCCCCCGCAGCGCGTCCTGGACCTGCGAGACGAGGGGCATGCGCACCCGGTGGTCGCGGTCGTGGGTCCGCCAGTAGTCGCCCACCAGCTCGGCGGCGCGCTCTCCGTCGGCCAGGAGAACGGTCCCGACGAGCCCCAGCGGCATGCCGACGGCCCGCAGCAGCGTGATCAGCCGGGCCTGCCGTAGCTGACTCGGGCGGTAGTGGCGAACGTGAGTGTCCGGATCTTCGTGGGCGGGTTCCAGCAGCCCCTTGTCCGCGTACAACTGCAACGCCTTGTGGCTGAGTCGGCTGCGCGCGGCGAATTCCCCGGTGACCATCAGTTCTGGCATACCCCCATCGTGCGTCCTGCCCCGCCCGATCGAGGGGGCACGCGGCAGGGGGAGGCCGAGGTTAGACCACATGGCAGACGCGGGCGCCTGCCGACGGGGGGTCAGCGGGGGTGCGCGGCGCGGGGTTTCCGGGTGCGGGCCGGGTGCGTCTTCACGCTGGGCGGCGCCGTCACGATGACGTGTCCTGCTCGCCGTCATACGGTGCCACGAACGACCCCCGCCCTGACCACGTGACCACAAGCCCTTCGGCGCGCAGTGCGGCAACGGCCCGGTGGACCGTCGAGACGGCCACATCGAACTCGGAGGCAAGGGCCACGACCCCGGGCATACGCTCGCCCGCCGGGTATGTCCCGTCCGCGATTCGGGCCCGCAGGATGCGCGCCAGTTGCGGGTGGACGGGCCGAGTGCGATCGATCATGGAACAAGCTTCCGACCTTTTGGCAGTTCTGGCTTCCGACGTTTCACCCTTCTGAAGTTCTTAGGTTTCGAGGTTTCGGGATTTCGCGTAGTGTCGGGACTGGCCACATAGAAAACGGGCGCCCCGCCGGTCCGGCTAAAGACCCGGTGGAGCGCCCTCACCGAGAAACGGAGTCTCGGCAGTGCGAACTCTACTGGCGCTCGTCCTGGGTGTACTGATGCCTTCACGCGGACGGCACCTTGCGAAGGCCCCCGCCCCGGGGACGTCCACAACACCGGCTGTCGACCGCAGTCCGGTACCCGCCGCCCCCGCCGCCGACGACCTGCGCGGCGAGGACGCAGCGCTCGTGCGGCCCTACGTCGTCGCCTGGGAGCAGCACGTCGCGCGTGAGCTGGAAGGGGTGTGGCGGCGTGAGCGGCTGGAGGCCGCGTCGCTCGCCGCGACGCGCGGGGAGTTCCTGGGGGTGCCGGCGTGAACGGGCTTCGTCGTATGCCGCCCGGCGGTGACGGCCGTACGGCCTACTGCCAGCCGGGCGGAGTGGTCGCCGCCATCGGGGACGCGATCGAGGAGGAGCTGATCGAGTCCGCCGCCGTCGTGCTGGGACTGGTGCGCGCCATGCTCGGCGGACCCCGGCTGACCGCGGACGAGTCCTGGTACATGCTGCGCCGCACGGCCGAGTGCCTGACCGACGCGCTGAACGTCGCCGAACTGCGCGGCGAGCGGCTGGCCGAGGCCGACGGCTGACGCTCACCCCCGAAACACGTCGGCAGCGCCGCCCGGGCGGCGCTGCCGACGTCCTGCTCAGGTGCGTGCCGCGTGGGCTACGGGATCACGATGTTGGTGCCGTTGCCGTTGCTGAGGTTCTCGCCGAACAGGGCCTTCGTCACGGTGGCGCTGATGTCGTTGGGGTTCATGTCCACCGAGCCCGTGGCCGTGAGGCCGGAGGACGTGCCACGCAGCATCCACACCGCGCCGCCGTTCACGATGGTGCCCAGGTTCTCGCCCGGCGCGCCCGCGACCAGGTCCGCCTTGCCGTCGCCCGTCACGTCGAGCAGCCGCACCGACCCGCCGAAGACGTCGCCGGACTCCGCGACACCCGCCACGCCCGTCGTGTCCTGGTGGAATGCCTGCGCGCCCGTGCCGGTCAGCCCGCCCTTGGTGCCCTTGAGCAGCACCACGGCCCCGGCCTTCGTCTTCGTCTCGATCGCCTCGCCGGGGACGCCGACGGCCAGGTCCGGATACCCGTCGCCCGTCACGTCCGCCGCGCTGAGCTGCGCGCCGAACTGGTCGCCGGTCTCGCTCGTCCCGGGCACGCCCGTGGTGTTCTGCGTGATCGTCTGCGTACGGGTCTGGCTCGGGCCGGAGGGCGAACCGTAGTAGATCTTGACGGTGCCGGGGTCGACGTCGGTGCTCTCGGTGTCGCCGTTCGCGAAGATCCGGGTGGCCAGGTCGTCGTAGCCGTCCTGGTCGAAGTCGGCGACGGCGGTCGCGGACGCGGAGTTCAGGCGCACCGGGGTGGTGGACAGGCCGGACTCGGAGCCGAGCCACAGCTTGCCGCCCTCGGCGTGGTTCTCGTAGACGTAGAACGTCGCGAAGTCGCCGATGCCGTCGCCGTTGAAGTCGCCCGCCGTGGTGGTGTTGATGGAGTTGTCGGTGCTGTACACCATCACCTGCTGCTCGCGGGCGGCGGCGCCGTCGCGGCCGAAGGGGCCGTAGAGCACGTCGTGGTAGTCGTACTCGTCCCCGTTGCGCATGAACAGGTCCGTGTGCCCGTCGCCGTCGACGTCGCCCGCGGTGATGCCGTCGCCGACCTGGGCGTTCGAGGTCGCGCCGACCCGGACGGCGCCCTCGCCGGAGATGCCGGTCTCCCGGCCCCACAGGACGATCACCGAGCCGCTGACGTTCTCCTCCGGCCGGTAGTCGCGGGCGACCGCGGCCAGGTCGGTCAGGCCGTCGCCGTCCAGGTCGCGGGCGATCATCGCGTAGCCGAAGCCCTGGTTGTCGCCGGCGACGCCGGGCACGCCGGGGGTGTCCTGGGTGATGATCGTGGTGCGCGCGGGGTCGATGCCGTGTGCCGAGCCGTAGCTGATCGTGATGTAGCCGGCCCAGGCGTTCCCGGCGACCTCCGCTCCGGGGGCGGCGACGGCGATGTCCTGGTAGCCGTCGCCGTCGAAGTCCTCGCGCACGGTGGCGGTGCCGTCCTGCGCCGATGCGGTGCCCGCGGCGATCGGCACACCGAACGACCCGATCAGGGCGGCGGCTACGGCGGTCGAGATGGCGGGTCGGCGTATGCCCACGGGGTTTCCTCCTCAGAGCGCGCGCGATACCGAAACGCGTGCGCGCGAATGCGACTCACCTGCGAGACACGCGGAGACGGCTGATGGTTGTGCGCCCACCGGGCGTGAACGGGACGCGGCGGGGGACCCGAGGAGGCCGGCGCCGACTGCCGTCCCCCGTGCGGCGCACTATTGCAAGCAGGTGCTTGCAATAGTTAGCGACGTGTTGCATGGTGGAGCCATGGCATCGCTCAACGTCGGCAATCTCGGTGACTACCTGCGCGAGCAGCGGCGCAACGCCCAACTGTCGCTGCGGCAGCTCGCCGAGGCCGCCGGGGTGTCCAACCCCTACCTGAGCCAGATCGAGCGCGGGCTGCGCAAGCCGAGCGCGGAGGTGCTCCAGCAGGTCGCGAAGGCCCTGCGCATCTCCGCCGAGACGCTGTACGTGCGGGCCGGCATCCTCGACGCCGAGCGCGACCGCGACGAGGTGGAGACACGTGCGGTCCTCCTCGCCGACCCGACGCTCAACGAGCGCCAGAAGCAGGTGCTGCTCCAGATCTACGAGTCCTTCCGCAAGGAGAACGGATTCGGGAGCGAGCAGTCCGGCGACAGGGGCCGGCCCGTCGTGAGCGACGAAACCGGTGGGAGCGACGGGCCCGGTATGAGTGACGGGTTCGCCCGGGTCGGCGACAGCGGTGCCGCCGTACGCGGCCCCGGCCCCGCCGCCGACGACGCCGGCCCGCATGCGCACCCGCCGGCGGACGGCATCCCGCCCGCCGACGGCGCCGACGGAGCGCGGGGCCAGAAAACCCTCAGTCAATAGCAATTCCGGGAGGAACATCCCATGGCCATCACCGACGACCTGCGCAAGACCCTCAGCGACCCCACCCCCCTCTACTTCGCCGCCGGCACCGCCGACCTCGCGCTGCGGCAGGCCCGGAGGGTGCCGGCCCTGGTCGAGCAACTGCGCACCGAGGCGCCGGCCCGTATCGACGCGGTACGCGGTACCGACCCGAAGGCCGTCCAGGAGAAGGCCGCCGCCCGCGTGAAGGAGACGCAGGAGAACCTCCAGGCCAGGGTCAACGAGGTCCTCGGCAGCCTCGACACCGACCTGAGGAAGCTCGGCGAGAGCGCCCAGGACCTCGCGCTGCGGGGCGTCGGCCGCGCGGCCGAGTACGCCGTCAGGGCCCGGGAGACCTACGAGAGGGTCGCCGAGCACGGTGAGCAGGCCGTGAAGACCTGGCGCGGCGAGGCCGCCGAGGAGATCGAGGAACTGGCCATCGCCGTCGAGCCGAAGGCCCAGCCCAAGCCCAAGGCCGAGCCCAGGGCGGAGGCCGGGACCGAGGAGCGTACGTCCCCCGCGGCCGCCGCGCCCGCCGCGAAGAAGCCGGGCACGCCCACCGCCTCGCCCACGCCGGGCGCCGCCGAGAAGGCCGCGTCCGACCGCGCCGCAGCCCCCCGCAAGGCCAACGCGAAGCCGACCCCGAAGGCGACCGCGAAGAAGACCACCCCGCCCGCCAAGTAGGCGCGGGGCGGGAGCGCCGGCCCGTGGGAACGGGGCAGCAGCCGTACATACCGGACGTGGCCGGGCACTCTCGTGGTGCCCGGCCCGTTCACTGGGTGGGGTGAGGGGCGGTTGCGGGTACCGTGACCGCGTAGTACTGGGCAGTACCGCGGAAGTAACGAGCCGGATCGGGTGGTGGACGTTGTGCTGATGCAGGGATTCGCGGGGTTCATGTGGTTGCTGAGCGTCGCCCTGATCCTTTTCAGCGGCTTCGCGCTGATCGACGCCGCGGTGCGCCGTGAGGACGCCTACCGCGCCGCCGACAAGCAGACCAAGCCCTTCTGGCTGATCGTCCTCGGGCTCGCCTTCGTGGTGAACCTGATCTTCCCCATCCTGGCGTTCCTGCCGATCATCGGGCTCATCGGGACGATCGTGTACATGGTCGACGTACGTCCCGTGCTGCGCGGCCTGTCCGGCGGCGGGCGCCGCCCCCGGGGTTCCAGCAGCGACGGCCCGTACGGCCCGTACAACGGCGGCCGCTGAGCGGGCGGAGGCCGCCCAGGGGCCGGACAGCGGCGACGCAGGGGGCCGCCAGGCAGGGGCGAGACGGGAGCCGGGCTGGGGCCGCCGCGGTCTACGGCACGCGGTCCAGCAGTAGGACCGCCACGTCGTCCGTCAGCTCGCCCCCGTTGAGGTCGCGCACCTCCGTGACCGCGGCCTGCAGCAGCCGCTCGCCGGTCAGGCCCTCGGCGATCTGGCGGCGGACCATCTCCACCATGCCGTCCTGGCCGAGCCGCTCCCGGCCCTCGCCGATCCGGCCCTCGATGAGGCCGTCCGTGTAGAGCATCAGGCTCCACTCGGCGCCCAGCTCGACCTGCATGCGCGGCCAGCGCGCGCCCGGCAGCAGGCCGAGCGCCGGACCGTTGAAGTCGTACGGCAGCAGCCGCGCGGGCCGGCCGGGGGACATGACCAGCGGTGACGGGTGACCCGCCAGGCACAGGCCGGCGCGGCGGCCGTCCGGGGCGATGTCCACCGTGCACAGCGTCGCGAAGATCTCGTCGTCGGCCCGCTCGTGCTCCAGCACCTGCTGGAGCGTGTTGAGCAGCTCGTCCCCGCACAGCCCCGCCAGCGTCAGCGCCCGCCACGCGATACGCAGCTCCACGCCGAGCGCCGCCTCGTCCGGGCCGTGCCCGCACACGTCGCCGATCATGGCGTGCACCGTGCCGTCGGGCGTGCGGACGACGTCGTAGAAGTCGCCGCCGAGCAGCGCGCGCGAGCGGCCGGGGCGGTAGCGGGCGGCGAACCGCAGCGAGGAGCCCTCCAGCAGCGGCGTGGGCAGCAGGCCCCGCTCCAGCCGGGCGTTCTCCTGGGCGCGCAGCCTGCCCTCGGCGAGCCGCCGCTCGGCCGAGTCGGAACGTTTCCGCTCCACGGCGTACCGGATCGCGCGGCTCAGCAGACGGCCGTCCAGCTCGTCGCGGAAGAGATAGTCCTGCGCGCCCACCCGGACCGCCTCCGCGCCGCGCTCGGCGTCGCCGGACGCGGTCAGCGCGAGCACGGCGTGCCGGGGCGCGATCCGCAGGACGTGCCGGAGCACCGCCAGCTCGTCGTCGGCGTCCCCGGACCGGCCGGGCGCGGGCAGCGCCAGGTCCAGCAGGATGCAGTGGACGTCGTCGGTCAGCAGCCGCCCGGCCTCGGTGAGATTGCGGGCCGTGCGGACACGGATCGGCTTGCCCGCCTGGTCGAGCAGGTCGGGCACGATCGGCGAGCCCGCCGGATCATCCTCGATCAGCAGCAGGGTCAGATTGGTGGTGGCGGCGGCGCTGTCGACGGTGTCGTCCTTGCGCGGGGCCGCCCCGCCGTCGTTCGCAGCGGGGCCGTCGCCCGGGGACACGGTCTGCGCCTCACCACTCTCCACGGCCGGGATCGCTCTCTGCCGAGGCACGGGTACGGGCATTGTCCTGGGTTCCTTCCCTCCCCCCGAGGGCACGGCGGGGACGAGGGACCTCGACCCACCGACGGGGACCATAGCGGGTGACCGCGCCGCAGCGGAATGGTGTTCGGCGGGCCGCCGGGCCAAGGGTCACTGTCATATGCCGCGTTCCGTACCGCAGTTGGACAGGCCGACACCGGGCCGGTGATGACGAACGTCACGTCCTCGCCGCGTTTGTGGAGGACTTGGGGTGGGATGGGTCACGTGGTCCCGGTCACGCCGTCGATCATGCCGTACGGGATGGTTCGTCCCGCCCCGCAGTCGGAGTGGCCGGTTGGGCGGTCAGTGCGCGTCCGGTCGTACCACGCCCAGGATCGGCATCGAACCGGCGCCGGTGAGCGTCACCGTCCGGCCGGGGCGCGGGGCGTGCACGATCGAGCCCGCGCCGACGTACATCCCCACGTGGCTCGCGTCGTCGTTGTAGACGATGAGGTCACCGGGGCGCATGTCCTCGATGGCGATGCGCTTCAGCCGCCGCCACTGCTCCTGGGAGGTCCGCGGGATCGGGGAGCCCGCCTTCGCCCACGCGCGGGACGTCAGACCGGAGCAGTCGTAGCTCCTCGGGCCCTCGGCGCCCCACACGTAGGGCAGGCCGATCTGGCGGACGGCGAACTCGACCGCCTTCCTGCCCTGCTCGGAGGCCGTGCCGCGGATTCTGTCGAGGATGCCCGAGGCCAGCCAGGCGCTCTGGGCCCTGCCCGCCGCGGCCCGCTCCAGCTCCATGAGCCGCTCGATCTCCTCCTTCTCCAACTGGGACTCCAGCTTCTCGGCCGCCGCGATCTGCTTCTCGACCCGCTTGCGCGCCTTGGCCTTGGCCTTGCGGTTGGCCTCCAGTCCCTTCAACTGGGCGGTGGCGTCCCGCTGGTACTGCTCCAGGTCCTCTTTGCCGCGGGCCGTTTCGCGGAGCAGGCCCCTGGTGCCCCGCTGGCCCTGGAGGAGACGGCCGGTGCCGTCGAGGAACTCCGAGGGGTCGTCGCTGAGGACGAGGTGCGCCTCGGGCGGCAGTCCGCCGCCGCGGTACTGGGCCGCGGCGGCCGAGCCCGCGCGTCTGCGCAGTTCCTTGAGATCGGACCGCATGTCGGTGATCTTCCGCTCCAGCGCGGCGAGTTGGCTGTTCTGCTCGCGGGCCTTCTCCTCGGCGGCGTTGTACGCGTCGGTGGCGACGGCCGCGTCGTGGTACAGCGCGTCCAGCCGCTTGCGTACGGCTTCGAGGCCGCCGCCCGCCGTGGCGTCCGGGGCGGCGGGGGTGCGGGGCGCGGTGCTCGGCGGTGGGGCGGGCGGCTCCGGGGTGGTCGACTGGGCGAAGGCCGCGCCGGGCGCCGCCAGTACGGTGACCGCACAGACGACGGTCACGGCTGTCGTGATCAGGCCGCGCTTGCCCGTTCCCATTCGCTGCCCCCTGCCCGAGCTGATGAACCGTCAGTAACCTGCGGTTGACGGGGATCGTGCCACGTCCCGGGGCAAAACGACAGAGGCCGGGCTTCCGCGGCCCGCCCGTGTCGTGCCCCTCCGGCCCCACCCGGCACGGCGTTCTCCCCGTCTGTGGGACGAACGGCCCGTCAGGATCGTTCCCGCCTGGCGCTCCGGGCGGGAGGCCGGGCCGGGAGGGCCGACGGCAGGGGCCCCACGTGCGCAGGACGCGGCCCTCACGGGCAGCGGGCGGGGCCCTTCCGTACCCGCCGCTTGGCCCGCACGGCCGACGGGGCGGACCGTACGGGCCGACGGGAAGGCCGTTTCGGGTGGCAGTGCGGCTCTTGCGGGGGCGATGCGGCCTTCGCGGGTGGCGATGCGGGCCTTTCGGGTGGCAGTGGCCTTTGCGGGGCGGTGCAGGTCTCGTGAGTGGCGGTGCGGCCCTCGCGGGAGGGGCACGGGCGTACCGGTCCCCGGGGGCGCGTGGCGCCGGTCACAGGCGTGGTGCCAGCGCCTCCCAGCGTACGGTGACTTCTCCCTGCCGCCACCGCGCCGGCCCGTCCGTCACCGGCCAGTCGGCCGTCAGGTCCCGCACCGCGCGCATCCAGCGCTGCCGCGCGCCGTACGAGGCGTACGGCGCGGCGGCGGCCCACGCGCGGTCGAAGTCGCGCAGGAACGCGTGCACCGGCTCGCCGGGGACGTTGCGGTGGATCAGCGCCTTCGGGAGGCGCTCGGCGAGGTCGGAGGGGCGGTCCAGGGCTCCCAGCCGGGTCGCGAAGGTGACCGTGCGCGGGCCCCCGGGACCGAGCGCGATCCACACGTGCCGGCGCCCGATCTCGTCGCAGGTGCCCTCGACCAGCAGCCCGCCCCGGGAGACGCCGGTGGCCGGGGCGAGCCGGGCGCACAGCCGCGCCCAGACGTCGGCCACCTCGTCCTCGTCGTACTGCCGCAGCACGTTCGCGGCGCGCACGAGCAGCGGCCGTCCCGGCGGGAGGGGGGCCGGGACCTCGAAGCCGCCGTGCCGGAAGGCGAGGCCCTCGCGCTCGTACGGGCGGGCCGCCGCCACGCGCGCCGGGTCGATCTCGACGCCCACCACGCGCACGCGTGGCGCGACCGTACGGAGCCGGGTGAGCAGTTCGACGGCCGTCCAGGGGGCGGCGCCGTAGCCGAGGTCCACGGCGACCGGGTCGGCGGCGCGGCGCAGCTCACCGCCGTGCGTGGCCGCGATCCAGCGGTCCATGCGGCGCAACCGGTTGGGGTTGGTGGTGCCGCGGGTCACCGTTCCCACGGGGCGGGCGGCGGCGCGGGAGGTCATGCGTACGAGGGTATGCGGCGGCACAGCGGGCGGGCCGCCCCGTACGCGGTCACCCACGCGGTCACGGTCGGTCCGCGATTCCCGGCGGCCGAGTACGGGGTCGCCGGGACCCGCGGGCCGACCCGCCGACGAGCCGGTTGAGCGCCCGGCGGTAATGATTCTGCAAAGAGCATGGACCGAGAACCGGAAGAGGAAATGGGACGGACTGTTCCGGTGTTGGACGTCTTGGAGGGTGAACGTTCATCCTCCGCCGGTCCGGCATGCCCGCAGCGAGGAGGAACGCCACGTGAGCCAGTACATCAGCCGGCTCGGGCGTCGTTCCGCGGCAGGCCAGGCGGCCTCCCCGCGGCTGCGCCTGCCGCACCGCAGGCCCCGCCGCGTCGCCATGCTCTCCGTGCACACGTCGCCGCTCCACCAGCCGGGCACCGGCGACGCCGGCGGCATGAACGTCTACATCGTGGAACTCGCGCAGCGCCTCGCCGCGATCAACATCGAGGTCGAGATCTTCACCCGCGCCACCGCCGCCGCCCTCCCGCCCACCGTCGAACTGGCCCCCGGCGTCCTGGTCAGGCACGTCGACGCGGGCCCGTACGAGGGCCTGGCCAAGGAGGACCTGCCGGCGCAACTGTGCGCCTTCACGCACGGTGTGATGCAGGCCTGGGCCGAGCACCGCCCCGGCCACTACGACCTGGTCCACTCGCACTACTGGCTCTCCGGCCACGTCGGCTGGCTGGCCGCCCAGCGCTGGGGCGTGCCGCTGGTGCACGCCATGCACACCATGGCCAAGGTCAAGAACGCCAGCCTCGCCGACGGCGACACGCCCGAGCCCGCCGCCCGCGTCATCGGCGAGACGCAGATCGTGGGCGCCGCGGACCGCCTCGTCGCCAACACGGCCGAGGAGGCCGACGCCCTCGTCCGGCACTACGCCGCCGACCCCGCGAAGGTCGCCGTCGTGCACCCCGGCGTGAACCTCGACCGCTTCCGCCCCGCCGACGGCCGCGCCGCCGCCCGCGCCCGGCTCGGCCTGCCGCAGGACGCGCTCGTGCCGCTCTTCGCGGGCCGCATCCAGCCGCTGAAGGCGCCCGACGTGCTGCTGCGCGCGGTGGCCGTCCTGCTGGACGAGCGTCCCGACCTGCGCGCGAAGACCGTCGTCCCGGTCGTCGGCGGCCCCAGCGGCAGCGGCCTCGCCAAGCCGGAGGGCCTGCAGAAACTGGCCGCGCGGCTCGGCATCGCGGACGTCGTGCGGTTCCGGCCGCCCGTCGGGCAGGAGCAGCTAGCCGACTGGTTCCGGGCCGCGTCCGTGCTGGTCATGCCGTCGTACAGCGAGTCGTTCGGCCTGGTCGCCATAGAGGCGCAGGCGGCCGGTACGCCGGTGCTGGCGGCGTCGGTGGGCGGGCTTCCGGTCGCCGTGCGCGACGGGCACACCGGTGTCCTCGTCCAGGGGCACGATCCGGCCGCCTACGCGCGCGTGCTGGCCGCTTTCGCCGACGAGCCGGAGCTGACCGCCCGGATGGGCGCCGCCGCGGCACGGCACGCGCTGGCCTTCGGCTGGGACACGTCGGCCGCCGCCACGGCCGACGCGTACACGGCCGCCCTGCACGCGCGCCGCCGTCGCGTACGCTCCCACCATGGCTGACGGGCACAGGGACCGGGGCGGGGACGGGCACAGGAACGGGCCTGAGGAGCGGGGCGGGGACAGGTCCGAGGACCGGGGCAGGGACGGGTCCTCGGACCGGGACAAGGGCGGGTCCGCGGACCGGCACAGGGGCGAAGGCAGGGCGGCTCAGGTCGTCGAGGAGGCCCTGCGCAGCGCCGAGCTGGAGTGGGAGGCACCCACCCCCGGCACCTACGTCGTCAGCCTCCCCGGCACCCGCAAGCTCTCCACCACGCTCTCCCTCGTCGTCGGCCGCCACTCCCTCTCCCTGAACGCCTTCGTGATCCGCCACCCCGACGAGAACGAGGCGGCCGTCCACCGCTGGCTCCTGGAACGCAACCTCAAGCTGTACGGCGTGAGCTACGCGGTCGACCGGCTCGGCGACATCTACGTCACCGGCCGTCTCTCCCTGTCCGCCGTCACCCCCGACGAGATCGACCGCCTGCTCGGCCAGGTACTGGAAGCGGCCGACGGCAGCTTCAACACCCTCCTGGAACTGGGCTTCGCCTCCGCGATCCGCCGCGAGTACGAGTGGCGGGTGTCGCGGGGCGAGTCGACGCGCAACCTTGAGGCGTTCACCCACCTCACGGAACGCTCCGGGGACTGACTCGACGGCCGGTGCGCCACGCGCGCGGCGGCGGCGGTGCGGGTGTGCGATCCCGCGCGTGTGCGGCCACTTGTGTGTCCGGCCACTGGTGCGTGCGGCCACACGCCTGCGGGCCCCGCGCGGGGCGCTCCCGTGCCGGCCGGGTGCTCCCGTACCCGGCCGGGCGCTCCCGCCCTCCTCAGCCGCCCCGCATTCCGCCACGCGCCCTCGGCCGTCCCTCAGCCGCCATGCCTCCTCAGGTCGCCCCTCAGGCCGCGCTGACGCCCTGCTCGATCACCATCCCGCCGTCCTCACCGACCGCGCCCTCCCCCTCCGGCGGCAGCCGGCGCATCAGCAGGACGTACCCGGCCGCGGCCACCGTTCCCAGGACCGCGCACATGCCCCACAGCCACTCGGCCCCGTACCGGTCGATGACCAGCCCGGACAGCAGCGGGGCGACGAGCGCGGCCACCGACCAGGACATCGTGTACATGCCCTGGTAGCGCCCGCGCCCCCGCACCGGTGAGAGCCGTACGACGAGCGCGGTCTGCATGGGGGCGTTGACGATCTCGCCGAGCGTCCACACGCACACGGCCAGCGCGAAGGCCCCGACCGACCCGGCGAACGCGGTGAGCCCGAAGCCGTACCCCGTGAGCAGGGAAGACAGGGCGAGCAGCAGGCGGGCGTCGCGGTGTTCGACGAGCCGGGTGACGGGGATCTGGAGCGCGACGATCAGTACGCCGTTGACGCCGATGACGAGCCCGTAGTCGGCGGGGCTGAACCCGGCCTCCCCCATCGCGATGGGCAGCGCGAGGAAGCCCTGCTGGACGATGAGCGCCACCAGGAAGGACAGCCCGACCACCCCCATGAACCGCCCGTCGCGCAGCACGGTCCCCAGTCCGACGGCCTCCTCGCTCCCCGTCCTGGCGTCCGGCAGGGGCCGGGACTCGGGCAGCTTCAGGAAGACCAGGACGGCGCACACCAGGGTCATGCCGCCCTCGATGAGGAAACCGGCGAGGTAGCTGTACTCGGCGATGAACCCGGCGGCCATCGAGGACACGGCGAAGCCGAGGTTGATGGCCCAGTAGTTCAGCGAGAAGGCGCGCACCCGGTCCTCGGGCCGCACGAGGTCGGCCATCATCGCCTGCACGGCGGGCCGGGACGCGTTCGAGGCCATGCCGACGAGGAACGCGACGGCGGCGATCGCGACCGGGTCGCGCATGAAGCCGAGCAGGACGACGGACACGGCGGTGGAAACCTGGGCGACGAGCAGCGTGGGCCGCCGCCCGAGACGGTCGGTCATCACCCCGGCGCCCAGGGAGGAGATGACGCCGCCGAGCCCGTGGAGGGCGGCGACCACACCGACGTAGGTCGCGGAGCAGCCGCGGTCGAGGGTCAGGTACAGCGCCATGAAGGTGGCGACGAAGGCACCGAGCCGGTTCACGAGCGTGCTGGTCCACAGCCACCAGAAGGCACGCGGCAGCCCGGACACGGACTCATGGACGGCACGCCGCACACGGGTGTACGACGCGTACGGCACGTACGGCATGAGGATCCCCCCGGAACATCAGGCCGCCTGCGGTAAGTGGCCCGATCAGCCACTACACCTTACGAAGGGGATCGGTGGTGTGACCACTCGATTTCCCGTGGCCCCCGGCCGTCCGGCCCTCGGGCGCCGTGCGCGGGGGAACAGGGGGTTCGATTACGCTCGGCCCCATGGCCGACGCACCGTACAAGCTGATCCTCCTCCGCCACGGCGAGAGCGAATGGAACGCGAAGAACCTGTTCACCGGCTGGGTGGACGTCAACCTCAACGAGAAGGGCGAGAAGGAGGCAGTCCGCGGCGGTGAGCTGCTCAAGGACGCCGGCCTGCTCCCCGACGTGGTTCACACCTCCCTCCAGAAGCGCGCGATCCGCACGGCCCAGCTCGCGCTGGAGGCCGCGGACCGCCATTGGATCCCCGTCCACCGCCACTGGCGCCTGAACGAGCGGCACTACGGCGCCCTCCAGGGCAAGGACAAGGCGCAGACGCTGGCGGAGTTCGGCGAGGAGCAGTTCATGCTCTGGCGCCGCTCCTACGACACCCCGCCCCCGCCGCTGGACCCCGGTGCCGAGTACTCCCAGTTCGACGACCCGCGCTACGCGACCCTCCCGCCGGAACTGCGGCCGCGCACCGAGTGCCTGAAGGACGTCGTCGTCCGCATGCTCCCGTACTGGTTCGACGGCATCGTCCCCGACCTGCTGACCGGCCGCACGGTCCTGGTCGCCGCCCACGGCAACAGCCTGCGCGCCCTGGTCAAGCACCTGGACGGCATCTCGGACACCGACATCGCCGGCCTGAACATCCCGACGGGCATCCCCCTGTCCTACGAACTCGACGCCGAGTTCAAGCCGCTCACCCCGGGCGGCACATACCTGGACCCGGAGGCTGCCGCGGCGGCGATCGAGAAGGTCAAGAACCAGGGCAAGAAGAAGTAGGCGGACGCGATCGAGCCCCCTGCCTGCGGTTTCTCCGCCGTCGGGGGGCTTTTCGCTGTGCCGGGGCCGTCTCCGGGACCCCAGGTGTCATCCTGGCTCCTCCACGCGGCCCGGCCCGCCCCGAAAGCCGGCATGCGGGAGAGACGGGCAGGACCGGCCGCCGCGAAAGACGCAGCGCTCCTGGGACACGCCGGGACGTCCCAGGAGGCCCGGCCGTCGTACGCCGCTCTCGAAGGCCGGGTCCCGCCGGGCGGACGAGGGGACGGGGCCCGAGCCGGTGCCCCTTTGCCGGACGGGATGATTCCGTCCCCGTTCGGTGTACCGGCCCCTGAAGACCCGCGCTCACGATGCCAGTTCGCGGGCCGCCCGCAGGGTGTCACCGGGGTCCGTCCCGCACTGGGCCCATGCGATACCGACACCTGCGTGCATGCGCACGGCCTGGTCGCCCAGGGGAATCGGCAGGTGGATCCGGGACTGCATCCACACCGCGGCGGTGTGCGCTTCGGCGGGGTTGAAACCGTCGGCGAGGACGACGAACTCGTCACCGCCGTACCGGGCGACCGTGTCGCCGTCGCGTACGGCCCGACCGAGCCGCCGGGCGACCTCGACGAGGACGCCGTCCCCCGCGTCGTGCCCGAATCGGGTGTTGATCGCCTTGAAGTCGCGCAGGGCGAAGAACACCACGGCCAGGCCATGGGTGTTGTCGTCACCCGAGGGGGCCCATACGTGGGTGTGGGGGGCCGGGACCTGGGCGGTGTGGCTGAGGTAGGGGTCGTCGGCCCCCTCCGCTGCGGCGTCGGACTCGTGCTCCCCCGCGCAGAGCCGGGCCTCGATACGGGCGTGCAGCTCGGTGGAGTTCGACAGGCCGGTGAGGGCGTCGTAGGAGGCGCGGTGGGTGAGCTGGAGCTCGCGGCGCTTGCGCTCCTCGATGTCCTCGACGTGGGTGAGCAGGAAGCGCGGCCCGTCGGTGGCGTCGGCGACGACGCTGTTGCGCAGCGAGACCCACAGGTACGTGCCGTCGCGGCGGCCGAGGCGCAGTTCGGCGCGCCCGCCCTCGGCGGAGGTGCGCAGCAGGGTGCCGATGTCCTCGGGGTGGACGAGGTCGGCGAAGGAGTAGCGGCGCATCGCGGAGGCCGGGCGGCCCAGCAGGCGGCACAGGGCGTCGTTCGTCCGGACGATGCGGCCGTGGTGGTCACCGCCCATCTCGGCGATGGCCATACCGCTGGGCGCGTACTCGAAGGCCTGTCGGAAGGATTCCTCGCTGGCCCGCAGCGCCTGCTGCTCCCTTTCCTGCCTGACCAGTGCGCGTTGCATGTTCGCCCGCAGCCGCGCGTTGCTGATCGCGATGGCGGCCTGGAAGGCGTACTCCTCCAGATCCCGTCGCTCGTCCGGCCTGGGACGGCGGCGGGTGAGGGGCCGGTCCACGGAGATCACACCGAACAGCTCACCGTGGGAGGCGCCGGAAGCGCTCCGGGTGTACATCGGCGCGAAGAGGCGGTCGGAGGGGTGCCACTCGTCCTCGGAACGGGGGGCGGGGCCGTCGGTGTGCCACTGCGGTACGTCGTCGTCGTCGAGGGCCCAGCCCTCGGTGTGCGGTATGAACCGCAGGTCGCCCCAGGACTCGCCCATGCTCAGCCTGCGCTCCCAGGCGGCGCGGGAACCGACACGGCCGGTGATCTGCGCTTCGGCAGCGGAGTTGCCCGCGAAGGAGGCGACCACGAGGTCTCCGTCCGGGCGGACGAGGTTGACGCACGCCAGCTCGTAGCCGAGACCGGTCACGACTCCGTCGGCGACGGTCTGCAGGGTGTCCGCGAGACTGCGGGGCAGATGGAGGCCCTGGACCGCGGCCTGCAGGTTGTGACTCCTGTCGATGGCGAGCGCGCTGCGGGTGGCGAACTCGGCGGCGACCGACAGATCGGCGTCCTGGAAGGCCTGCCCGGCGGGGTGGCGCAGGAGGACCGCCGTGCCGATGATCCGCCTGTGACCGTGCAGGGGCACGAGGACGGTGTGGCCTCCGCCGGGTGCCTCGTGCCCCTCACCGAGCAGTTCCGGCAGCGCGGCGCCACCGACCGGCGAGCCGGTGGCGACCGGCAGTGCCCCGTTCAGCACTTCGAAGAGCGCGCTGCCGGGGCGTACCTCGCACAGCGCGGCACCCCCTGCGGCGTGGAGCGGGTGCACCTGTTGCAGCCGCAGCTCCAGCGGGCCCACGTGTTCTTCGTCGCCCACCGGGATGGGGTCCCGCAGATAGACCATGACCGCGTCGGCGACGGTGGGGACGACGGCCCGGCACAGCCGCGTCACGATGTCCTCCGGGTCCCTTCCCCGGGTGATCCGGCGGGCCGCCTCGGAGATGTCGCCCCGGGGGTCGGCGGCCGGAGGGCGGGGGGATTCGAGCGCGGGGAAGGATGTCTCCCGGCTGGTCGGCGGGTTGTTCGGGGTTGTTCCGGACAACCCGGAGGACGGTCTTGCCAGGTTCCGCCGATCCTGCCCGGGCACGGAGACGCCGGCTTCCGCCGGAGAGGCCGGGGGGATCGAGGACGACCAGTAACCCACCTCGTCGGCGGCCTGGTGAACGGCCTCGTGCTCCTCGTCGAGGACGGCGCGCGCCTTCTCCAGCGCACGGTCCACGTCGTTGAGCGCGGCGTCGTCGGGGCCGAACGCGTGCAGATCGGGCCGGGACAGCAGCGGCGCCGGCTCCTGCGTCCGGGGGTGCCCGTCCTCTCCCATGTGGAGCCGCAACTCGGCCAGCTCGGCCTCGAGTTCGTGGATACGGCGTGCCGCGTGGTCGGCGACCTGCTGGGCGATGCCCCGCTCCCGCTCGGCGCGGACCAGCTGTTCGCGCAGTTCCGACTCCTGCCGTTGCGCACGTGAGAGCAGCTCCACCACCCCCTGGCCGCCGGGAAGTTCCACCGTCATCGACTCCAGTGCGTCGAGCTTGCGCCTCAGCTCGGCGACCTTCGCCTGGGCCTGTCCGAGCATGACGAACAACAACGTGGCCACGGACAGGGCCTGTTGCCGCCCGTGCTCGCCGGCCTCGTAGGCCTGCCGGGCGCGCTGCATCTCCTGGAGCACCTCGATGGTGCGGTCCTTGGCCTCCAGCAGCTCCCGGGCGGGGACCAGCTCCTGCGCCTCCGTGATCGCCGTGGGGTTCGTGCCCGCCCGGTCCCACAGCGTCCTCGCCTCCCCGAGGCGCCGCCGGGAGGGGTCGGCCTGTTCGTGGGGAAAGCACACGTCGGCCACGGCTTCGACGAGGTCCCACTCCAGCGACTGGCCGGACAGCCGTTCACGTAACCGGCGTAACTCGGGCACGGCCCCGGCGACGAAGTGCTCGGGAGTGAGCCGCGCGTGCAGCTCCCGGACGGAGACCGCCGATTCGTCGAGCCATGACCGCATCACCGCGACCAGCTGGTTGATCTCGACGCACGAGCCCCGGGCCGGTCCCCACGGCCGCCCCGCCCGCCTGCTCTCGCCGGCCACCCGTTCTCCCGCCCATGGTTTGTTCGCCGGACAACCCACCGTTGTCACCGGAGAAACATCCAACCGCCCCACCTGCGGTTCCGCCCGGGGATCGTCGTAATTCGTCATCGACACCACACGACCCAGGCGGTGCCTTCCCATGAAACACACCTTCCCGGCGTTCCTGCTCCTCGCGCTGGCGGTGGCCGTCCTCTTCTCCGTCGTCGTCGCGGTGATCGCCTTCGCTCTCGCCCGCTGGGAGGGAGCCGCGGTGCCCACGGCGCTGTCCCGCTGCGGCATCGCGTTCGCCGCGAGCCTCACCCTGTGCCTGGCCGTCTTCGCGGCGCTGGACCGGACGTAGCGCAGGCGTGTACGCCGTTTTCGCGGGACCCGGCGTGCGATCCGCCCGGCTCGCGCTCGGGGACACCCGGGCCCGGGCGAGCGCCCGCGTCCGCACCTCCCCGTCGCGGGACGTACGCCGGACACGTCCACCGCGAGGGCCGGCGCGGACGAGTCGCTCGGTCACCGGGGGATCACCGGTCCCGTTCCGGGGCGAAATGGTCTCGGCCTGCGGGAACCGCTCCCCGCGCCCACGCAGCGCGTCAGCGGCCGGCCGGGGACACCGGCAGGACGGTTGGGGGCCGCCAGGGGTGCAGCGAGGCATGAGGCACGCGCGCGTGACCGGTCGGCGTCCTCGCCGTCGTGGCTGACTGCCGTCGACCGGGCCGATGCGCGGCCGCCGCCGACGGGCCCGCCCCTCGCCGCCGACGGAGTCCGACGGCCGGCCGGGTGCCGGAGCACGTCCCCGAGCCCCCGGGCCACCACCGGACGGGCCAGGGACGCGACCACTCCGTCCAGAACCGGTCACCCCGGAAACCGACCGCGCGCACGAGGACGAGGACTCGGCCGGGGCCCGGCAACCGGTCGGCCGGCCACGGCTTCACCGCTGCCCACCGGGCGGCGGATCCCGCGGCGGTGGAACCGGCACCGCGCTCTCACCCCTCCTCCTCCACCGGCAGCCACAGCTCACACGTGGCGGTGCTGAAGTCCTCCGCCCGCTCCAGAAGCGTCACGATCGACGGTCCGGGCCGCAGCCGCCACGGGTTCGACGGGAACCACTCGGCCGCGGTCGCCGCCCACGTCTCCTGCAGCCTCTGGGGGTGTGGCCCTTCGGTGGTGAACACCGCCCAGGTCCCGGC
>DASTDN010000083.1:0-6857 GCA_035710365.1 Streptomyces sp.
GGCCTCGCCGACGACACGGCCGAGGGCGCGCGGGTGCGGGTCACCCGTCCCGGCGGGCAGGCGATCGACGCCGTCGTCGACTACCGCGACCCGTACTTCCTGGGGCTGCGCACGGACGACGCGCTGCTGCGCTTCTTCGGCCGCAACCACTGGGGCCATGTCGTCGGCATGTCCGTGCACGACTTCGCGCCGGGCGCCGACGCCGCCGCGGACGAGGAGACGTGGAAGGGCTGGCTGAACGGCGTGTTCAGCCAGCCCTGAACCCAGCTGGACTACCGGATCACGGACGGAACCGCAGCACCTGCGGGTCGTGGTCGCTGATCTGGTCGTGGAACTCGGCGTTGATGTGCACGCTGTCGTACGCGAAGTCGCCGCCGCGCCGGATCGCCGGGCTGATCAGGATCTGGTCGAGGGTCTGGCTGTTGCCCTGGTACGTGTAGCTGTACCGCTCGCCGCGCGGCAGCGACTTGATCGCCGACCACAGCGCGCCGTCCTGCTCCAGGACGCGGGCCGTCCCGGAGAACTCGAAGTCGTTGATGTCGCCCAGCGCGATCACGGCCGCGTCGCGCTGCACGTCGAGGATGTCCTTGGCGAAGGCGTTCACGACGGCCGCCTGGAGGTGGCGGCGGGTCTCCGAACTGCGCACCGGCGGCTGGAACTGCGAGGTCAGACCCTGGTCGCCGCCCTTGGACGAGAAGTGGTTGGCGATCACGAAGACCGTACGGCCGCGGAAGACGAACTCCCCGGCCAGCGGCTTGCGGCTGTCCTCCCAGGCCTCGTCGGCCGGGTCGACACGGCCCGGGGACAGCGTCAGGGCCGCCCGGCCGTGCCGCCGGGCGATCCCGGTGGCCGTCGTGGCGTCGCCGCCCGCGCGGTCCGTGAAGGACACCCGGTCCGGGTTGAACAGGAACGCCTGGCGGATGTTGCCGCCGGGCTCGCCGCCGTCGGCGCCGTCCGCCGGGTCGATGCCGCGCCACTCGTAGCGGGGGCCGCCCGCCGCGACGATGGCGTCGACGAGCTTCGTCAGCGTCAGGTCGGCGGCCACGGTGCCGTCGTCCGTGGCGCCGTTGTTGTCCTGGATCTCCTCCAGGGACACGATGTCGGGCGACTTCAGGTGGCGCACGATCGCGTCGGCGTGCGCGCCGAACGTGTCGTCCGAGGGGTCGAGGTTCTCCACGTTGTACGTCGCCACGGCCAGCTCGCCCGGCCGCTGCGCACGGGTCGTCTCCCGCTCGGTGCCGCCGTCGCGCAGGGTGCCCAGTTCGCTCGCGACGAGCGTGTAGCCGCCGAACTGGTTGTAGTCCAGCGGGCCCGTCGTGGCGCCGGCGAGGGTGTCGCCCACGTTCGCGTCGGGGAAGTCGGCGGCGGCGCCCAGCGACTGGATCTGCAGGCGGCCGGTGTTCTGCGCGTCGTACGAGCCGTACACGGTGCCGCCGCGGCGGGCCGCGTTCTCGTCCGGCTTCACCGTGACCCACAGCTCGGTGTACGGGTCGGTGGCGCCGACCACCCGGGCGTCGGCGACCCGGACGGTCATGCCCTCAAGGGACTCGTAGTGGTCCAGGGCGTACGTGCCGGGCCGCAGCGGCAGCGCGTTGACCGAGCCGTTCGGCTCCGCCGTGTACACGTCCGGGACCGAGGAGGCGTCCACGACCGCGGGCGCCGGGACCGCGTTGCCGCCGGAGAGGACGGTGACGGCCGGGCGGGTGATCTCCGTCAGCGACTGGTTGCCGGAGGAGGCGCCGCCCGGGACGTACTCCGCGACCGTGCCGGACACGGAGACCGCGTCGCCCACGGCCACCTTCGGGTTGGAGCCCGTGAAGACGAACACGCCCTCACTGGTGGCCGGGTCGGCGTCGGGGTCGGGGTCCTGCATCCAGAAGCCCCGCGAGGAGCCGTAGGTGCGCAGCGCCGTGACGATTCCGGCCACGTCGGTGACCTGCTCGCCGGCGTACGGGGACATCCGGGTGCTGCCCTGGATGTCGTGGACGCGCACCGTCCCGGCGTGCGCGGGGGAGACGAGGACGACGGTGGACGCCGCGGAACACACGGCGGCGACGGTGAGCGCGGCGAGGCGCGCGGACGACTTGCTCGGCAACGGAATCCCTCCGGGGACATGACAATGCGCCGGGCCAGGGGAGACGGGGCGGACATCCCTGGGCGGCGGGCGGCTGACGCAGGCAGTGGCGCGACCGGATGGGGCGGTGCGACGCGTGCAGTGGTCGGCGAACGGCTGTCGCCCGACTTCTACGCGCGTCAATCTCCAGCCTGATCACACCACTTGTCAAGGTTTCGGCCAGGTACTCCGCTCGGCGGGGAGATGAACCGGGCGGCATGGGGCCAAATCCGTCTAGGCTGAGCGGCTGAGTCGTACGGTGCTCCCGGGCGGCCGTACGGTACGTGGTGCGACGGCTTCCGGGGGTCGTGCGGCAGGCCGTGCGACGGCTGCCCGGCGGTCGCGCGCCGCGTCGTACGGCGGCTTCCGGGCCCTCGTACGGCACCTCCGCACGCGTCGTACGGCGGCCCCGGGCGGCCGTACGGCATCCCGCACGGGTCGTGCGGCACCCGCGCGGGCCGTACGGCCTTCCAGGCGTTCTAGGAGAATCCGCCGATGTCAGACAGCTCCCCCCTCCCGCCGGTGCGGCTGCACCCCGAAGCGGAGCTGGCCCGCGCCGCGCTGTCCACGCCCGTGCTGTCGCGGGCGGTACGGCTCGCCCGCTGGGCCGGTCCGGACACCCGCGTCGACGCCGGGGGCGGCCTCGTCGACGACCAGCTTCCCGCGGCCGCCGAGGCGCTCGGGCCCACCGGGGACGCCGGGGGCGCCGCGTCAGCCGGCGATGCCGCGGGTCCGGGCGGGGAGCGCACGGCCGACGCCGTGGCCCTCGCGAGCGAGGCGTGGCGGGTCGCCGTCGACACCGGGCTCGTGACGATCACCGACGAGGAGGAGGGCACCGTCGCGCCCGGCGAGGACCTCGCCCTGGTCACCGGCGGCTCCCCGCACGACGTGCTCGGGGTGTGGCTCCGCGCGCTGGACACGGTGCTGGCCGACGCCGGTGTGCCCGACCTCGACGGGCTGACGGAGGCGGTCGGCCGGGGCGGCAGGATCGACCTGCCCGCCGTCGGCCGGGACCCGCGGGCCGAGGCGGAGTTCCTCGACGGGGTGCTCGGCAACCTGTACCTGATGAGCGTCAGCGAGGACGGCCCCGGTGACGCCGCGGTGCCGCTGCCCGCGCTGGCCGCCTCGGTGATCGTGCCCGGCGACATGACGGAACCCACCAACGACGTGCTGGAGCAGGTCTCCGACGCGATGATGCGGCTCGACGACCAGTTCCGGACGATGGAGCCGGTCGGGCTCGTGGAGTACCGGCCGGTGGACGAGGCACTGATGGCCGACGCCGACGAGGAACCGGCCGCACCCGTCGACGAAACCGACGTCTCCCGCTACGGCATGGTGCGGCTGACCCCGCTCGGGCGCTACGGGCTGCGGGCGCGGCTCATGGACGCCGGGTTCGAGGCACCGGCCGTCGGCGACCTCGCCGACAAGGGCGCGGACGCGCTGCTCGACGGGACGTCGGCGTTCGGGCCCGCGGCGGCCCGGGCCGAGACCGAACAGTGGCTCGCCCGCCGCGAACCGCTCGTCGCCGCGCGGGAACTGCTCGCGGCGGCACGCGGCGCCGACGCCGGGGCACCGCTGCGCCGGCTGCGCTGCCAGCAGGCCCTGTCCCTGGCGGGCACCGCGGCCGAACCCGCGCTGCGGGAGGTCCTCGGCGACGCCGAACTCGGCGGCCTCGCCCGGGTGTGGCTGACCGAGCACGGGGCGCGCGACGTGCCGCCGCCCTCGCAGGCCATGGTCTTCTGGCTGACCGTAGACACGCTCGCCGCGCAGCTCGCCGCCGAGGGCAACTCCGAGGAACTGCGGGGCCTCGTCCAGGGACTGGCCCAGCAGCACAGCGGCTTCTTCGAGGCGGCCTGGCGGGTGGACCACCCGGCCACGGCGGACGTCCTGGAGGCCATGGGCCGCCTGCACCCCGACAAACGCGTCGCGAAGGAGGCCCGCAAGGCGGCCTTCAAGGCGCGGTCGCAGCACGGGGGCTGAGGCCCGGGCGGGAAGCGGCCGGGAGCGGCCGGCCGGAACGTCGGACGCCGGGCCGGGAGCGAGGCGGGGCCTGGGGTGAGGGGGAGCCAGGGGGACGCCGGGCTTGGGGGCGCTGCCCCGGTACGCGGTCGGTCTCCGGCGGGGGCAGGGGCGGGGATGGGTTGCGGTCGGGTCCGGGGCTTCCACCGGGCCGGACCCGGTCGGTACGGGCTCGCCGCCGCCGTCCGGTGGGCACGGGGTCGCGGCCGCCACCCGGTGGGCACGGGATCGCCGCCGCCGTCCGCGGGCACACGCTCTTCGCCGCCGTCCGGACGCCGGGCGGCCCGCTTCGCCGCCACCGGCCCCCGAACGCCGGTGGCGCCAACCCCCGGGCGCGGCCCGGTAATTCGTTCGTGCGGCGCGAGCCGCGCTCATACAGTGGGCGCAGAACGTCACGCACCTCCCGGTGCGAGGGCGACGGCTCCTTCTTCTCTTCAAAGAATCCGATGCCGCCGCCGACCTGATCTCGGGAGGCGCAGCTCATGGTGGGTGTCCGGTGTGCAGGCAGCGGATACTTCATTGGATCAGAGGGTTGCGGGTTCGAATCCCGTCGCCGGCTTCGGGCCGGTGTAGCTCAATTCGGCAGAGCATCCGGCTAAAAGCCCGTCGCCGACTCGACCTCGGACACCTTCCTCTTGCTGCGCCTCCTTCCGGAAACACTGAGGAATTCGGGGGAATTCGGCATGGCGCGTTTCAACATACGCGGCGCGAAGAGGCGTCCCGTCTCGCCGGTGACGTCGACGGGGCGCGTGCTGCGCACCCACGAGGGCGGCCGGGGCCACGAGCGCGACCGGCGCTCGGAGCTCTTCCTGCTGGCGGTGTCGAACTTCGTCTCCCAGCGCACCTTCTACGAGACCGGCGCCGAGCGCGACGACCGGTTCGCGAAGCTCGTGCGCGAGCTGGCCGTCACCGACCCCGAGTGGACCGCGGGCCTGCTGCGCTGGCTGCGTGGCGAGGGCAACCTGCGCACCGCGTCCCTCGTGGGCGCCGCCGAGTACGTCAAGGCGCGCCTCGACGCGGGCGCGACCGTCGGCCCGTCCAACCGGCAGGTCGTGGACAGCGTGCTGCGCCGCCCCGACGAGCCCGGCGAACTGCTCGCCTACTGGACCGCGACGTACGGCCGTGCCGTCCCCAAACCTGTCAAGCGCGGCATCGCCGACGCCGTACGCCGCCTCTACAGCGGCAGGGCGCTGCTGAAGTACGACACCGCGTCGCGCGGCTACCGCTTCGGCGACATCCTCAACCTGGTGCACGCGGTGCCGGACCCGGACAGGCCGGGGCAGGGCGAGCTGTTCCGGTACGCGCTGGACCGGCGGTACCACCCGGAGACGGCCGAGCCGCCCGCGCAGGACCGGGTGCTGGCCGCGCACCGAGCGCTGATGGCGGTGCCGGCCGGGGAGCGGCGCGCGGTCATCACCTCGCCCGGCGGCGCCGAGCGGCTCGCCGCGGCCGGCATGACGTGGGAGGCGCTGGCCGGCTGGCTGCAGGGCCCGATGGACAGGGCGGCCTGGGAGGCCGTCATCCCGTCCATGGGCCCCATGGCCCTGGTCCGCAACCTTCGGAACTTCGACGAGGCGGGCGTCTCGGACGAGGTCGCCGCGCGGGTCGCGGCCCGGATCGCCGACCCGGCGGAGGTCGCGCGCTCGCGGCAGTTCCCCTTCCGGTACCTCGCCGCGTACCGGCACGCGCCGTCGCTGCGCTGGTCGTACGCGCTGGAGCGGGCGCTCGGCCACTCGCTGGCCAACGTGCCCGCGCTGCCCGGCCGGACGCTGGTGCTGGTGGACCGTTCGGGCTCGATGTTCTACTCGCGCCTGTCCGACCGGTCGGAGCTGAACCGGGCCGACGCGGCGGCCGTGTTCGGTACGGCGCTCGCGCTGCGGGCGGCGGACGCGGACCTCGTGGAGTTCGGCACGACGAGCCGCGCGGTGCGGTTCCGGCGGGGCGAGTCGGTGCTGAAGATCCTCGGCCGCTTCGGCGACCTCGGCGGCACCGACACGACGGAGGCGGTGCGCCGGCACTACCGGAAGCACGACCGGGTGCTGATCGTCACCGACGAGCAGTACACGGACAGCGGCCACGGCGACCCGACCGGGCAGGTCCCCGCGGCCGTACCGGTCTACACGTGGAACCTGGCCGGTCACCGGGCGGGCCACGGCCCGTCCGGGAAGGCCGGCCGGCACACCTTCGGCGGCCTGTCCGACGCGGCCTTCCGCATGGTGCCTCTGCTGGAGGCGGCCCGCGACGCGGCCTGGCCGTGGGCGACACCGGCCGCGTGAGCGACGCGGCGCGTGTCCCTCGCGTCGGCGCATCCCGCCGCCGGTCGCGGGCCGGCCCCGGACGGGTGTGGCGCCGGGGTCTATCAGCGGGGGGTGCGGGCCGGGTCCCCCGGCGGGGTGTGAGCAGGAGCCCCACCGGGGGCCGCCCCCACCGGCTCGGTGCCGGGGGCCTTCAGCGGGGTGCGGGCCGGCTCCAGCAGGGGTGGGCTCGCACCCCACGGGAATGACGCCGGACCGCGCCCGGGTGCGGGCTGTACCGCTCCTCGGGGCGGGCCCGGCCCCCTCACCGGCGGGGCACGGGATCACTCACCGGGGTCCGAGCAGGGTTTCCCCGGCGCGGCGCCCGGTCCTCCACGGGGGTGCGGGCCGGGTCGCCGCCGGTGCGGGCCCGCCTCCCTCACCGGGGGCGGGCCCGCACCGCTGTCGTACCGTTTCCACTACAGCGCCTG
>DASTDN010000084.1:0-2578 GCA_035710365.1 Streptomyces sp.
CGTCAACCCATTCGACGCACCGTCCTGATTCACCGCCGAACCCCGCACCACCCCCAACACCCGACGACCATGACGACGCGCATCCGACAACCGCTCCACCGCCAGCACACCCACACCCTCGGCCCACCCCGTACCGTCCGCGTCCGCCGAGAACGCCTTGCACCGCCCGTCCGACGCCAGCCCCCGCTGCCGGGAGAACTCCAGAAACACCCCCGGCTCGGCCATCACGGTCACCCCACCCGCCAACGCCAGATCACACTCACCACTCCGCAGCGCCTGCACCGCCAGATGCAACGCCACCAGCGACGACGAACACGCCGTGTCCACCGTCACCGCCGGCCCCTCAAGCCCCAACGTGTACGAAATCCGCCCCGACGCCACACTCCCCGACGTCCCCGTCAGCAGATGCCCTTCGAACTCGGCGGGTGCCTCGTGCAGCCGGGCCGCGTACTCCTGGTGGACCATGCCCGCGTAGACACCGGTCCGTGAGCCGCGCAGCGAGTGCGGGTCGATGCCGGCCCGCTCCAGCGCCTCCCACGACGTCTCCAGCAGCAGCCGCTGCTGCGGATCCATCGCCACCGCCTCACGCGGCGAGATGCCGAAGAACCCGGCGTCGAAGTCACCCGCGTCGTAGAGGAAACCGCCCTCACGGACGTACATGCGTCCAGATACGCCGGGTTCGGGGTCGTACAGCCGGGTCATGTCCCACCCCCGGTCGGTGGGCATGGGGCCGATGGCGTCCCGCTCGTCCATGAGCAACTGCCACAGAGCCTCGGGAGAGTGCACGTCGCCGGGGAAACGGCACGCCATGCCGACGATCGCGATCGGCTCGTCCGCGGGGACCGAGCCGGTCCGCTCGGTGCGGTCTGCCCGGTCCGTCCGGTCATCGGTGGTGGCGTCCCCGGCGGTCAGGCCGAGGGCGTCGCCGTGCAGGAAGTCCGCCAGCGCGCCGGGGTTCGGGTGGTCGAAGACGACGGTGGCGGGGAGGCGGACTCCGGTGGCCGTGCTGAGCCGGTTGCGCAGCTCCAGCGCGGTCAGCGAGTCGAACCCGGCGTCCTTGAAGGCCTTCCGGGGCGGCAGGAGTTCCGTCGAGTCGTGCCGCAGGACGACGGCCGCCTCGGAACGGACCAGCTCGACCAGGGCCCGGCGCTGTTCGGACGACGGCAGCGGCGCGAGGCGCCGGGTGAGCACGGCGGCCGGTTCGGCGTCCCCGGCGCCGCCCTGTCCCGCCGTGTCGGTGCCGAGCGCGCGTCGGGCCTCGGGAAGGTCCGCGAAGAGCGGTCCGTGCCGCAGGGCGGCGGTGCGCGGGGCGAACTCCGACCAGTCCACGTCGGCGACGGCGCGGCAGGTCACGCCCTCGTCGAGGGCCTGCTGAAGAGCCTCGATACCCGCGGTGGGTTCGAGTGCGCGGATGCCGCGGCGGTTGAGGCTCACCTCTCCGGTGCCCTCGGCCATGCCGCCGCCGCCCCAGAGACCCCAGGCGAGGGAGGTCGCGGCGAGTCCGGCGGCGCGGCGCTGCTCGGCGAGCGCGTCGAGTGCGGCGTTGGCCATGGCGTAGGCGCCCTGTCCGCCGTTGCCCCAGACGCCGGTGACGGACGCGAAGAGCACGAAGGCGTCGAGGTCGAGGTGCGCGGTGAGTTCGTGCAGGTGGACGGCGGCCGTCGCCTTGGGGTTCAGGACCTCGTGGAGGCGGTCGTGGGTGAGCGTGTCGACGGTGCCGTCGTTCAGCACACCGGCCGTGTGGAAGACGGCGGTCGGCGGATGCGCGTCGAGCAACGCGGCCAGCGCCCCGCGGTCGGACACGTCGCACGCCGCGAGCGTGACCCGGGCTCCGGACGCCCGCAGCTCTTCCGCCAGTTCCTCCGCGCCGGGCGTGCCGGCACCACGGCGGCCGGTCAGCACCAGGTGCCCGGCGCCGTTCCGGGCCAGCCAGCGGGCCACTCGGGTTCCGATGGCGCCCATTCCGCCGGTGACGAGTACGGTGCCGCGCGGCCGCCATTCCCCGCGCCCCGGACGAGCGGTGCCCCGCAGGACGCGTCGTCCGTAGGCGCCGGACGGCCGCACCGCCACCTGGTCCTCGCCGCCCGCGGCCAGCAACCGCACCACCAGGTCCACCGACCGCGCGTCGGCGGACGACGGGAGATCGATCAGCCCGCCCCAGCGATCGGGGACCTCAAGCGCCACGACCCGTCCGAGGGCCCAGAGCTGCGCCCCCGCAGTCTCCGGCACCTCAGCGGGCGCCACGGACACCGCACCCCGCGTCACCGCCCACACCGGCGCACCCGGACCGGCGTCGCCGACGGCCTGCACCAGTGCCAGCGAGGCCGCGACGGCGACCGGCACGGCCGGGCAGTCGGCCTGCTCGCCTTCGGCCCATCCCAGGAGGGACACGATGCCCGTGGCGGGTGCCCCGTCGGGGCCGGCACCGAGCAGCGCCGACAGCGCGGCGCGGTCCGACGCCGTCACGTCCACGGCGACGCGCTCAACTGCGGCGCCGTGTTCGGTGAGGGCCGTCTCCATGTCCCGCGCGACCCGTGTCCCGTCCGCGTCGAGCCGCTCGGGCACGACCAGCAGCCAC